>JAFZIG010000117.1 GCA_017554485.1 Acidaminococcaceae bacterium
CCTGAGCGAAGAAGGGATCCGGTTCCGGGTAAACCGCTCCATCCAGGCAGAAGGAGCGTTCGGCCAGATAAAACAGGATTACAGTTATAAGCGGATTCTTCGGAGGGGCAAGGAAGCGGTCTACAAAGAATTGCTGTTTTTGGCGTTGGGTTTCAATATCCGGAAATTACATAACAGGATACAGAATGAGCGAATAACGCAGAGATTCTTGCAAAAGAACGACGAAGAAAAGGCCTGCTGAAAGTAATATTTTTAAAAAAGCTGTAGGGCTTATTAAAGTGCGCCTCAAAACAGATAGCGGGGTTACAGATTATTTCTGGCAATAATCTGTAACCCCGCTTTGTAGCGTGATAGGAAAGGGCTGAACAAAATTTAGTTGAAAAACTTCATTTTGTTACAGCCCCATTGATAACATGGTATGGAAAAATCCAGGCATGGCGACGGTGGAAAAAATCGCCGTCTATTTTGAACATCTCTTCCTCTCGCTGCCAATGCCCATGTTTACAGCTTACTGTTGCATTACGAGGACGAGCAGGGATGGCAAAGGAGTGGTATATTCCGCACCGCTCTCGCGCTCTGGATCGTTTACTTCCTCCTGCTGAGCGTCGCCCAATGCACGACCTTCCTGTACTACGTTACGCCCGATAACCAATTTGTCTTCGGTCCCTGGCATTTTCTGCTGATGGCTCCCCTGATCATGATCATGCTTCTCAATCTTAACGGCGTAATAATGCGGCGCGGCATATTGCCCTCCAAATACTATACGGCCTTTCTCATCCAGCTGCTCCCGCTGACGGCTGCCTTGTTCGTCTACAGCGCCTCTTCCTCTTTCTCTATATCTGCCGAAATAATCCTCTTTACCGGTGAGGTTATCTCCACCCTTGCCATGTTCGGTATCATCCTGTACGACCAGATTGACCAGTATATACGCCAGCAGCGGGAAATTGCCCATCAACGCGCCAGCATCATGGTGCTGCAGATGCGGCCCCATTTCATCTACAATGCCATGACGAGCATCTACTACCTGTGCGCGAAGGATTCCAAAAAGGCTCAGCAGGTCACGATGGACTTCACTGCCTATCTTCGCAAAAACTTTACCGCCATTGCCAGCGAGACTACCGTTCCTTTTTCCGACGAACTGGAGCACACCCGCGCTTATCTTGCCGTGGAGCAGGTCCAGTTCGAGGACAGCCTTTTGGTGGACTACGATACGCCCCATAAAGAGTTTCGCCTGCCGCCGCTGACCCTTCAGCCCATTGTGGAGAATGCCGTCAAGCACGGCATGGACCCGGAGTACGCTCCGCTTCGCATCTCCATACGGACCCGGTTGACGGATTCCGGCAGCGAGATCACCGTGGAGGACAACGGTCCCGGCTTTGCGCCCGCAGACGACTGCGAGCCCCATATCGCATTGGAAAACATACGGCAGCGGCTGGAAATGATGTGCAACGGCAAAATGACGATACGTTCCCGGGACGGAGGAGGAACGGTGGTAACCGTGACAATTCCATGAGTTGCGAAGAAAAGCGAACAAACTCCATTAAAAGACGGGAACCCGCACATTGTGCGGATTCCCGTCTTTTTGTATGTATGAATACCTCGCCACAGCGGCGAGGTTCCGGCAATACCATAAAGTTGTTTTTTAAGCCAAATAGTGTATAAAAGCAGGCATTGGTCATTGGAATGACCAAGTTTTTTTCACAACTTCAGTCGTGGAGCTGGTTTTCGAACCTGCTCTCTTTATTTATTAATGAGTCATAGTTTGTATGTCTGTATCGTAGTAACACAACATTCGTAATTTCCATCTGCTTTGTTCGAGAGAGCTGTCACTGCGTTTGCGCAAAAAACTACTCTTCTTCCATCGTAAACAAAATACTCTGTGCATGCTGCTTCCAGAATGGCGCCAGCACGTTGGCCATGATGGACTGGATGGCACCATGATCCACAGGCTCAAAGACGCCCTCAAAAACCAGGTTGAAACGGTCCAGCAACAGCTGCATAGTCAGCGTGTTGTACACGATGCCCATGGTTTTTTCATCCACATACAGCGGCAGGTACCCATTCTGCTGAAACGCCTCCTGTGCCGCTTTTTCATCCGTGCGCTGCTCGATCTGGTCCGCAATATGCTGGGGCAGCAAGTTTTCCGCCATTTCCTTTAAACGGTGCCTGATGATCGCTACCCGTTTGCGCATCTCTTCTCTTTGTTCCGGAGGCAGCACATCGGCAGCTTTTTCTGCGGCCTGCTTCGCAGCGCTTGCATCAGGCCATTCCTTCCGCGCTTTGTCTGAGTATTTCCGTTTGTGCAGCTTTTCTTTATGATCAGCGTGCAACACCGGTTTGGCTTGCTGTTCCTGCCGCAGCATTTCCTCGATGGCGTCCAGCTCTTCTGCCAAAAAGTGATACAGCATAAGCGAACCGGAAGGAACCATAAAGCCTTTGATGGCGATAGGCTGCAGCACCGACATGTTTTCCGAAAACTGTTTCAGTTTCTTTGCTACGTCTTCAATGGCCCGTTTATCCTTTCCCTGTTTTAAGAACTCCTGCATGTAGGAAGGCTGGCTTATCTCTTCCACAATTTGTCTGATATATTTCTCTGCCTGGTGCAAGCAACATACCTCCGTTCGTAAATGCTAAAAGAAACAAACGCAAAGGGAAAGGCACAAGCAAACCCTTTGCGGTGTCTTTCCCTTGCAGTTTGTTTTTACATATTTTTGACCAATGTTATTTGTTCAGCAGTTCGGCATATTTCGCAATTTCCAGTTTGTACACGTCGTTACCTTCGATGTCGATACCCACGATGGCGGGGAAATCCACCACTTCATAATGACGGATAGCTTCCGGCCCCAGATCTTCAAAGGCAACCATCTCTTCACTGCGGATGGACTGGGAGATGACAGCTGCCGCGCCGCCGATGGCCACAAAGTACACCGCATGATGCTTTTTGCAGGCTTCCACCACCGCGTCGTTGCGGAAGCCTTTGCCGATCATGCCTTTCATTCCCTGCTCGATCATAGTGGGAGTATATTTGTCCATACGGCCGCTGGTGGTAGGGCCGGCGCTGCCTACTACTTCACCGGGCTTCGTGGGACTGGGTCCCACATAATAGATTACGTTGCCTTTTACGTCAAAGGGCAGCGCTTCCCCCCGGCCCAGGGCTTCATACATGCGCTTATGGGCTGCGTCCCGGGCAGTGTAGATGGGACCCGTAATGCGCACAAAATCGCCGGCATGCAGGTTTTTTACGGTTTCTTCCGTTAAGGGCGTGGTGATATATTTGATCTCGCTCATGATGTTACCTCCTTCTCAAATGGTCGTTTCGGAACGGCGGGCCGCATGGCAGTTGAAGATAACCGCACAGGGCATGCCTCCGATATGAGTCGGGGCATATTCCACATTGACAGCCAACGCAGTGGTCTTGCCGCCTAAACCGGAGGGGCCTACGCCGGTTTTGTTCACCAGTTCCAGCAGGTCGTCTTCCAGTTTTGCGTATTGCGGGTTGGCGTTATGCTCGCCGATCTTACGGGCCAGGGCATATTTTGCCAGCTCCGTGGCCTTTTCCGCATTGCCGCCTACGCCTACGCCAACCGTTACGGGCGGACAGGGATTCGGCCCTGCCGTGCGCATGGCTTCCAGCACGAAATTGATGATGCCTTCCAGACCATCGGCCGGTTTCAGCATACGCAGCTGGGACATGTTCTCGCTGCCGCAGCCTTTGGGCAGCACGATGATATGCACCTTTTCACCCGGCACGATGCGGCAGTGGATGATGGCCGGCGTATTGTCCTGTGTATTTTTGCGGAGGAAGATGGGATCGTCTACGGAAGATTTACGCAGATAGCCTTCGGTGTAGCCCTTCGCCACGCCCGCATGGATGGCATCCCACAGGTCGCCGCCGGTAAAATGCACCTCCTGTCCGATATCGATGTAGACGACGGTCAGGCCCGTGTCCTGGCACAGAGGCACCTGTTTTTTGTTGGCCAGCTTCGCGTTTTCAATGATGGTGTCCAGAACCTGGCAGCCTAACGGGGAAATTTCTTCCTTCCGGGCAGCCTCCAGTTTTTTCAGCACACCTTCCGGCAGGTTGTTGCAGGAATCGATACAGCATTCCGCTACCGCCCGGGTCACTTCTTTTACGTCGATGTCTCTCATGTGGGTGATCCCTCCTTTTAGCGTTTTTTAATATATTTGAATATGGTGAGAGTACGATAAAACCAACAATTTTAAAAACACAGATTAAAACAGGTTAAGCGATTATCGGAAAGAAAGCAGTGTTCTCATACTTTTCCACAAATTCCGCCGTCACTACACTTCCATAAATTCTACGGCCGGCATCTGCCCTCTGTTTAACGTTAAGACGGCAAATCCTGCATGGCCCTTACCCCTGGGACGGGAGGGACTGCCGGGATTCAGCAGCCAGATACCGCTCACCTGCCTGAACACGGGGACATGGGTGTGCCCGAAGATTACCATATCCTGTCCCATGCTCTGTCCCCACCAGGCTAACTCGCTGATTTCCCGTGTTTCTCCCATGTACAGATGACCATGGGTTACCCAGAGTTTAAATCCTTCGATTTCCAGAAAACAATCCGGCTTGGCCTCTACCGGGCCCCGCATCACATCGCAGTTGCCGGAAACTGAAAAAACCGTCTGATTTGTAATATTATGCAGCGCGTTGGCATCCGCCGCGTAATCGCCGCAATGGATCCAGCATTCCACCGGCAGCGCTGAGGCCAGAACTTTCCGTACGGCCGCTATGTTGCCATGGGTGTCACTCAGAATTCCTATTTTCATAATTTCAGTATTCTTTCTGTTGTAAGTGTATCGTTTTGTTAAAGAAGTGTTGATTAAGGAAACACTGAATAAACGATCTTGAACATCTTTTAATTGGCATCCGTTTCCGGTTTTGATTCCGGCTGAACTTTCGTTTCCGGTTTCTGCTTCCCGTTTGTCTGTTCAGATTTGCCGTTAACCTGTTTTTCCTGCTGAGGCTTCCGTCCCTGCTTGTCCTGGCGTTTACCGCCTTTATTATTGGCCGCTTTTTTCCACATGGCAATGAGCTTGCTCACCGCTTTGCCCCGGTGGCTGATTTTGTTTTTCTCTTCCGGCGTGGCTTCTCCTAACCCTTTGTGTAATTCCGTAGACCAGAACAGCGGGTCGTAACCGAAACCGTTATCCCCCAGCGGTTCGTGCAGGAGCATGCCTTCACAGCTCCCGTCCGTTTCCGCCACAATCCGGCCGGTAGGATTGGCCACTGCCAGCGCACACCGGAATCGGCAGGTGCGGGTAATCTGGAACTTCATCTGCTGCAGCAGCAAATCGTTGTTCTCTTTATCTGTGGCATTGTCGCCCGCAAAACGCGCGCTGCGAACGCCGGGTTCGCCGCCCAGCGCTTTCACTTCCAGCCCGCTGTCATCGGCCAGGCAGAACTCTTTTAAATTTTTAGCATAATAGATTGCTTTTGTTTTCGCATTGGCCGCAAAGGTCCGTCCATTTTCGTTGGGCGGCGGCAGCGGCGGGTAATCCGCCAGGCATTTCAGTTCAACGGGGAGTTCTTTAAACATTTCTTTAAATTCATCCAGCTTCCCCAGATTGGAAGTAGCGATCACCAGTGTTCCCATGCGTTCCTCCTGCATGTTTCAGTCGTAAATAATCTGTAAGAATTTGTCTGCTGCAAAATGGCTGCAGCTTTCCTTAATCGGTCACTTGCTGCCATTAACTTTTAACAATTAGAATTAAGGAGCTTCTGCAGCTCTTCTTTCGTCAGCAAGATGTTTTCTTTGTTATGGAACAGTTCCATACGGCCCCGGCGTTCCACGTACAGGGCAAATTCCACATCCGGCATGCCTTGGAGGGCTTCTTCGGCGGTTTTGCTTCCGTTGCGGGGCGTCACCTCAAAGGTTACGGTCAGATGCCCTTTCTCTCCCGGCGGCACCAAGCGGGCTTCAAAGTAATCGTCGGTCCGCGGGGCGTCCGGATGGTTCACCCTGCCCCGCAGCAAGGCACCGTTGTACTGTTCGTCCGGCAGGTAGATGCGGACAAACGCATCCAGAAAAATCCCTTCATCACGGCTTTGGTTTGCATACGGCACGTCAACGCTGAATTCAATCTTCTCATCCGTTTTGGAGAGCAGCTTGGCCTGTGTCCGTTTTTCTTTATAGAATACCAGCAGCTTGTCGGAGGCAGCGTGTTTGGAAATCAGTTGCAGCGTAAACAGGATAACCAGTACGATCAGTACCAGAATAATACCCAATACAATCATGTTCCGTCCCCCTTACGCCTTGCGGTAATTCTTGATGATACAGATCGGCGTCTTCTGGCTGGCATTACCAAAGGGATTGTCGATCAGTATCTTTGAAACTTTGTCAGGGTCTACCCCGTCGGTCCAGCCGATAATGGCCGCCCGTTTCAGGTCATTCACGTCGGCAATGACCGCGCCGTACACGCCGCAGGCTTCTTTCATCTCTTTTACAACCTTGAAGGGTTCCTTCGGTCCGTACACGATATGCTTGTCGTAAGGCGGCATGGTGCCTGTCACATCGTCGATGAGGCGGGCCTGATAGCCTGCCATCTGGTAGAACACACCTTTTTTACCGATCAGCTTGGTGACTGCGCCCACAATGAACGCCCACAATACCTTTGCGTTGCTTTCCGTATCGATAAGCGCCTGCATGCAGTACCAGCCGCTGATGCTGCCGTAGGACGGGAAGAAATGGCACAGGGTCTTGGCCAGAAAGCCCGGCTTGAACTCTTCGCAGCGCATGGCCATGCCCTGAGTGATGGCCACCACGCTTTCCGCCGCGCAAATCACATCGTCTGGTCCGTACTTGCCTTTTCCGTATTCCTTTACCGCTTCCACGATATCATCCCGGGAAGTCAGGATACGCGTGGGCACCGGTATAATTTCATATTCCATGAATTCGCACACCTCTGATTTTTCGTTTAAGTTACAGAGTTTCCTCTTAATTTTTGATAAACCGCATCAGCACAACTATGCCTCTCCTGCCTTTTCCTTTTGATAGGCCGCGTTGATCTTGTCAAACCATGCTGCGGGCAGGCGGATTATTTTTCCGTTTTTATCCGTAAAAACATTCGTCGTCGTCCCTTCCACAAAAACCGTACCGTTTTTGGCGTCAACCACTTTATACGCAAAAACCATCTTGGCCCGGTTAAATTCCCGCATGACTGTCTGCACTTCGTACTCGTCATCAAAACGGGAGGAATGTTTATATTGTACATTGAGTTCCCGGATGGGGAACAGGATGCCATCGTCCATCATCCGGTTAAGGTCCACGCCGCAGGCGCGCAGCCAGGCAACCCTTCCCATCTCCAGCCAGGGAAGGTAGTTGGCGTGATACACCACTGCCATCAGGTCCGTTTCTTCAAAGCGTACCCTGTCACGAATCGCAATCATAAAAGCCTCCGGGAATTGTTTAAAATTACCATAATATTATATCAAAAAATCCTGTGTTTGTACACATATTCAGGGAGATAAACAAAGCTGGCAAATCTTTTTCCCTGTATAGTTATTCCACGGCGACAACTGTCAGTACATCATCTTTGATGCGGAACTTAATTTCGTTTCCCGCAAACCCAAAACCGTAGACCCGTTCCGGGTCGTTCTGGTAGTGAGGCGCCGGGTTTTCCTGCAACACACCCAGCAGCCCCTGTCTTTTTTCTTCCGGGACCCGCGCCAATAATTCTTTTGGAAAAACAACACGGACCTTCCGGTACACCACTTGCCCGGCAAACCCGTCCACCGCCTCCGGGTGGGAATCCGCATAGGCCAAATAGGGTTTGATATCCAAAATCGGCGTGCCGTCCATCAAATCTGCCCCGGTTACATAGATTACCGGACCTTTGGGCGTATCCAGTTCAATCTTTTTGATTTTAACAGAAGAAAGCCCGATCGCATTGGGACGGAACGGCGAACGGGTGGCAAAGACCCCCACCCTGGTATTGCCTCCCAGCCGGGGCGGGCGCACCGTGGCCGACCAATTGCTGCGCACTGCTTCCGAGAACTGCCAGATAATCCATAAATGGGAAAAACCGTCTAGTCCCCGGAACGCTTCCGGCTGCGCAAATTCTTTTTCAAATACGATTTTCGCTTCCAGCGCATCCACTATGCCGCTTTGCCGCGGCACCCCAAACTTACTGGAAAAATCCGTACGGATATGCCCGATTATTTTCACGGGGTAGACTTCTAAAGCCATGCTTTTATCCTTTCAAAATGAGTCATGGAATGTCAATGTTGAGCAAAACACTTATCTCAATTATATAAAAGCAGCCTGCCATATTTCAGGCAAGCTGCTTGTTTACACTACCCGCTTCTTACACGTGCGACCATACTGCCGGAGCCGAGCTCACTGCGCCTTTCGCCTTATCAACCAGACCGTTCCAGCCTTTGCCGATGCTCTGCCTGGCATTGCCGAAAAAGTCCGCCACGCTGTGACCCCAGGATTTAATGGTACTGCCTGCACTGCTCCCCCAGGATTTGATTGTGCTGCCTGCACTGGAACCCCAGGTTTTCGCACTGCTTCCGGCACTGGTTCCCCAGGACTTCATCTTGCTTCCGGCGCTGCTGCCCCAGGATTTCACGGTTTCGCTGACACTGCTCCCAAAGGAGACCGCGCCGTCTTTGGCCTTAGTAATGGCTTTTGCCGCTTCCTCCGTCAGTTTGATGTCGCTTTCCTGTTCCATGCTGTCCAGAGCCTTCTGTACATCGTGGATGTTCAGCACCGTGGCCACCGTTCCGCCCAGGAAACTCTCAAATTCCGTAATGATCCGGACTTTCAGTTTCTCATCCATAGTTGCGTTGATGGATTCACCGATCCGGCTGCCAATCTTCTCGCCAAAATACGCGCCCAACAATGCTCCGTTAATGGTAATGGAACCTAAGCTGATACCGCCGGTAGCGCCTTCCAGTGCGCCGCCTGCCGCAGTTCCTGCGGCCGTACCGGCCAGAAAACCGATCTGTTTGTAGTCAAAACCTGCCAGCATGCCGATCAGGGAAGTCATGGCCGTGTCGGTCAGCTTGTCCACGCCCTCCTTACCGGTGATGATGCCCTTTTTAACCTTTAAAACGGTTTTGGCTTCTTCTACCGCATTGATGGCGATCATAGTGAGCTGCCGGGGAGCAGCCTGGTTCATGATGGAGACCTGACCGCTGTCCGCTGCCAATACCAGTCCCACTGCCACCGCGGTCTTAATGCCGCTGTCCTGATCTTTTTCCAGATCGTCCCGCATACGGCGGGCTTCCCTGTCGCTGAGGGCCTGGCCTTTCCAGTTTTTCCCCGCAATGGTAAAACCGCTGTTGCGGCCGCTGCTGGTCACTTTGGGCGTATCTCCCGTCAGTTCCACAGCCTTGGTAATGTATTTCCTGAGCTGGCCTTCCATCCAGCTCTTCTTGCTTTCGCCGTTTTTCATGGCTTCTGCCAGGGAACGGTTCTGTTCTTCCGTTTCGCGGATCGCGTCCTGGATCTCCTGGGCAATTTCCGTTACACGGCTTTTCGAGGCGTTCTCCATTTTTTCCTGGAGCACCTTTTCCGACCAGGCTTCCACGGACAGGGTCTCGTCTTTTTCCGCAAAGCTGACCAGCGAATCGGAAATCGCTTTCTGAATCCGGTCCGCGTCCTTAGCCGTCAGCACGTCCTCCAGCGAATTCATGGTCTTGCGTTCGGGCAGCGAGGCCAGATTCAGGGAGCCCGGCTTGTTTTCACCTGTATTTGTATTATCAGGGGTTTCCCCCCCGGCAAAGGCGATACCGCAGAACAGGCAGAACGAAAGAACCAACGCAAACAGCTTTTTCATCGGTGTCCTCCTTTCCTAACGACAACTGCTTCTGTCAAACAAGTTACGAAATGTTATGCATATGAATAACCCGTATATGATTATTATACCATACTTTTTACTATTATATTATCCGTTCCTGCTTTTCATCGCCTGCATACTAAAATAAAAATATGTTTTTTGCGTGACAAAACAGTCCGTTTTTCAGTCGTCCCTGTCCACTTTATATCTCCGTTCCAGTTCTTTGTAATGGTCCAGGCCGATAAAGTGGTTAAACCGGCCAAACTCGATCATGTTCTGCACGGTCGCCTCTGTCGTGCCGTTTTCTTTCAACCCGCCAAACAGGTCGTACAGCGCTTTGGTAACCGTATACACGGCGCTGCAGGCCCAGAATACCACGGAATATCCCATCTGTTCCAGTTCTTTGGCCGGGATGATCGGCGTTTTGCCGCCTTCAATCATATTGGCGTCAAGATATGCGCCCGAACCTTTTAATTCTTTTGCGAACCGTTCTATTTCTTCCCTGGTGCAGAGGCCGTCGGCAAACAGCATCTCCGCCCCGGCATCCGCATACCGCTTGCAGCGTTCGATGGCATCCTCTATGCCGTACACCGCCCGGCTGTCCGTCCGGGCCATGATCATGGTCTCTTTATCCACGCGGGCTTCCACTGCGGCGCGGATCTTCTGCACATGTTCGTCCGCCGTGATCACCTGCTTGCCGTCCATATGCCCGCAGCGTTTCGGCCACACCTGGTCTTCAAAGAAAATACAGGCGGCCCCGGCCTTTTCAAACTCAAATTCCGTGCGGATCACATTCAGCGCATTGCCGTACCCGTTGTCACCGTCCGCAATGACAGGGATGTCCGTCGC
>JAFZIG010000118.1 GCA_017554485.1 Acidaminococcaceae bacterium
CGTTTCCGCCATGTTTACACCCTTTCTTAAAGAATTAATCATACCATTGTATCAATCTTTTTTCACTGCCGTAATAATGTAAATCGGATTCTGCGCCATCATCAAATTATAACGGCCAAGCTTTTTATTATAAGCGGACGCGATATTTACCACATCCAGCACGTAATCCTGTTTCTCTTTATAATACTCCACAACCGTGCACAGGGTTTCCAGCGCAATCACGTTTATCACGATCCGGCATACAGAATTCCGCTCGTAAAGACTGTCCAGCATCTTCGCCATGTTGCCGCTGCTGCCGCCGATAAAGACGCAATCCGGTACCGGACAATCTGCCATTTTTTCAGAGGCTTCCCCTGCTACGATTTCCATATTGTCGCAATGAAACCGTTCTTTATTCAAGCGCAGCAGTTCCAGCGCATCTTCTTTCATTTCAAAGGCATACAGTTTCCCCTGGGGCGCCTGCAGGGCCAGTTCTACAGAACAGGAACCGGTACCCGCCCCGATATCATAAATGATATCATCCGGGTGCGGCTGCAATTTGGAAATGGACACAGCACGAATCTCCTGCTTGGTCATAGGCGCCTTGCCCCGCAGGAACAGGCTGTCATCCAGGCCGTGGACACACTGCCTCAATGGACAGCCTGCGTTTTCATTTATGATCATCATAACAGACAGGGACGGAAAATCTCCGCTGGCTATTTCTGCCGCCGTACCGGTCACAATCTGTTCTTCCGGATAGGAAAGGTTAGAGCCTACGTGAACCGTCACATCCCCCATTCCCTGTTCGCACAGTTGTCTGCACAACGCCTGGGGAGAATTATCTCCGCCGGTTAGAGAAAACACTTTATTATACTGCAAAACAGCAGAAATCAGATTCTGCTGCCTTCCATGCATGCTGATGATCTTAGCGTCATCCCAGGACATCTGCAGCCGGGAAGCAAAATAGACCAGGCTGCTGATACCGCAATACCGTTTCACTTCACATTGGGGCAGTTTCCCTGCAATGGTTTTAGCCAGGCTGAAAAAACCCACATCACCGGAAACAAGAATGGCCAGAATATCCCTCTCTGCATCTGCATTGGCCGCAATTTCTGCCAGTTCGGCCAGTTTAATTGTCGGATAAACTCTTTTCCCTTCGGCAAACTGGCCTGTCATCCGCTTATCCCCGGCCAGGATCGTACTTTCGGCAATTGCCTGCCGCGCCTCTCCGGTCAGAAGATCCGGATTTCCCGGGCCGATTCCGATCACATTCACTTTCAGCATTACCTGATACCTCGTTTACACAAACTGTATGCTGTGAAACCTGTAAATTTCAGGCAGCATCCTCACATATCAAACACAGTCAAACAAATAAAAGCAATAACACGATTCAATATGATTCAGCACTGAATTCTTCTTTCAGTTCCGCCAGTACCTGCTCCAAATTCTCGCCAGTCTCCGGATTCCTGTCAATAAGGATCAGTTTCGCTCCGACTTCAGCAGCAGCCTCCAGCTTATCTTCAAAGCCGCCGGCCTTTCCGGAATCTTTTGAAACAATATATTTCGCGCCGCAGCGCCGGAACATAGCTATATTCAGATCTTTGGCAAAGGGTCCCTGCATGCAGATGATTTGCGCAGGTTTGTATCCCAGGTTAAGCGCATTGTCCAACGAATCCCGCAAGGGCAGTATCCGGCAGGTGATGCGTTCCGCATAATCCGGAAGTCTTGTAAAATCAACCAGGTTTTTACTGCCAGTGGTTAAAAATACCGGGCCTTCCGTACCGCTCAGGACTTCAATAGCTTCCGTGAAGTCTTTTACCGTGATACAGCCCGGATGCTCGCTGGCAGGCCGCAGCATCCGTTTATAGGGAAATCCCGTCTCTTTGCAGGCCTTCTGTACTGTCTCCGTAACCAGTACCGCATAGGGGTGCGTAGAGTCCAGCACCAGATCAGGCTGAATGTCCCGCAAAAACGTGCACATATCCGCAAAGGTCATTCGTTTCGTCAGCACATGGATATAGGGATTATCAGGATACAAAGACGCACCGTATGCCGTAGCAACAGAGACATAAACATCTACCTGCAGGGCAGCCAATGCGTCAGCGATCTTTCTTCCCTCTATAGTTCCGGCAATAAGCCAGACTTTTCGTTTCATAAATGATAACCCCGGGGCGTTACGATACGTCCGTTAATCACCTTGCTCTGGGAATTGCCGATAATCACCGTAGAGAACATGTCGACATTCTCATTGTCTCCCAGATCTTTTAACGTGGTCAGTTCGTAAGATTCCCCTTCCCGTCCGATATTATGCACAATACCACAGGGTACATCACCGCTCTGGTTTTTCAGCATGATATTGCAGGCCTTCTTAAGATAATCATGCCGTTTATGGCTTCTGGGATTATAAATAGCGATGCAGAAGTCGGCCTGGGAAGCACAGTCCAGCCGTTTTTCAATCTTTTCCCAGGGCGTCAGCAGATCACTTAGGGAAATCAGGCAAAAATCACAAATCAGTGGAGCGCCCAGCAATGCAGCGCCGGAGCAGGCAGCCGTTACACCGGGAATCACTTCAATATCAACATCCGGATAATCGGCAGCAACTTCGCACATGATGCCTGCCATGCCGTACACGCCGGCATCCCCACTGCTGATAATCGCTACCGTCTGCCCTTTCAGCGCTTCGTCCAGCGTAGCTTTGCAGCGGTCCACTTCCTTCCGCATACCGTTGGAGACAAATCTCTTGCCCGGGAACTCATCTTTGATCAGATTCACATATACATTGTATCCGGTAATCACATCGCAGGATTCCAGCGCTTTGATGGCCCGTTCCGTCATCTGGTCTTTGCCGCCGGGTCCCAGGCTTACAACATAAATTTTAGCTGACATTTTGTGCTCCTTTGTTAATTTAAATAGTATTATTCAGTAAAATCCACAACATAATCTTCTGCTGCAATGGCCAGTGTCACACCGTTACGGCCAGTCTTGCGCAACATCAGTTTTCCTCCGCCGCTGTCCAGCACCGCAGCTCTTTCACAGACATTATCCACACCCACCGTTTTTGCAACAAAGGCCGATGGGGTAAAATCCCCTTTTACCTCATTTAATTCTTCAGCAGAATAAAAACGGACAGGCAACGCATATTCTTCCGCAAAGGTCAGCAGACCCTGCTCATCCTTTTTTACGTCAATAGATGCGATTCCCTTTACCACGCTCAGGGTTACTTTCAGCTTAGTCAGTTCCTGCATCACTATTTCTTCTATTTGATCCATGGACGCGCCTCTGCGGCAGCCTATACCCAGGTGAAGGATGCGAGGACGCACAACAACGGTTTCTACAAAAGGCTGCACTGTTTTGCGCAGGGAGATTGCCATACCGACAGGCCCTTCCTCTGCCAGGACCAGACCTTTGGGAAGCGACCCTTTTATAGGAAAATCGCTCTTAACACCCACCTTTTTGCAATCCACCAGATAAGACGCAAAGGTTTTCGCGGCATCCATGTTAAAAATAGACATAAGATGCCGGGCTGCCCATTCATCCACTGCAAACAGGTCATTGACATCCGTCGCTGTAGTAATAACCGGAACTGCCTTAAGAAATGCAGCAATTCCTGTCGCCAGACTGTTAGCACCGCCAATATGACCTGAAAGCAGGGGAATGACAAACTTCCCCTGTTCATCAATAGAAATAACTGCCGGATCCCTGGTTTTACTGCGAATATAAGGAGCGATGCTGCGAATCGCAATCCCCGTGGCGCCGATAAAAATCAGCAGGCGGCACGCGGAAAAGGCCTCTTTGCACATTTCCTGCAAAGACGGGCTGATTTCCTTTAATGCCGGATCGATTTCCTTATATCGCCGGGTAGTAAACAGGCCGGTCTTAAATCCGCAGGAATCAAGATACTTTTGCAGTTTTAAGCTGATTTTCGCCCCGTTCCGGGTAAACGAAAAAATAATTGCATTCATATTGCTTTATTTAACCGGTTTATGATGTGTTTTGGTCACCGGCTTAATTTGCAGTTTGCTGGCATCGGCTTTGCGGAACCCGGTTTCGTACAAAGGATTGTACAGCTCGCTGCGTTCATAAGCCGAACCCAGGAAACCGCCTACGGTAATCAGAGCCAGGTTTTTAACATTATTAGCCGCCGCGGTTTCCGCAATGGTGCCAACCGTGCAACGCAGCACTTTTTCATCCGGCCAGGAAGCTTTATACACGATAGCAGCCGGTTCATCCGCTCCATAGCCGCCGCTGATCAGCTCTTTCTGCAGCTTATCCAGCATGCCGGCGCTGAGGAAGATGACCATGGTAGCATGATGTTTCGCATAATCTTTGATCTTTTGCTTTGCAGGAACACCGGTCCGCCCTTCCATGCGGGTAATGATAACCGACTGGCTGACATCCGGCAGCGTATATTCCGCTTTCAGGGATGCTGCCGCCGCGCAGAAGGAACTGACCCCCGGCACCACTTCAAAGTCCAGGTTGTAGCTCTTTAACAAATCCATCTGTTCCCTGTGGGCGCCGTAAACACTGGGATCCCCTGTATGCAGACGGACCACCAGCTTGCCCTCCTGGGCCGCCGGAACCATGGCCGCAATCACTTCTTCCAGGGTCATGACCGCGCTGTTCAATATTTCGCATTCAGGCTTGGCATAGTCCAGCAACGCCGGATTGACCAGAGAACCGGCGTAGATGATCAGGTCAGCCTTTTCCAGCAGTTCTTTACCGCGAACCGTAATTAAATCCGCCGCTCCGGGACCTGCTCCAATAAAATAGATCATTACTGTTCATACTCCTTTTCTTTTACCAGTATCACCGAAAAATAACTGCTCTTGTCATCAACCTTGCTCAAATCTTTATATATCTTTTCCCCTGGCAGGCCGCAATTCTCAATCATCTGCGCATGCTTAAGAAGGCCCCGCTCCAGCAGTTCATCCCGGACCCGGCCGATCTCGCTGGCGGATTTCATCAGGATTTTGTTCCCCGGCGCGTCCAGGAAACGGCTGGACTCTTTGTAGCTGCCGGGAAGAATGGTGAGCGGCTCTGCTTTTTCACACAGGGACACATTCAGCTTGGCCGCTACCGCACAGAAGCTGGTTACACCGGGAACCAGCAAGGCCTCGTATCCCGCTTTTAATACCAGCTTATGTACATAGATACAGGTAGCATAAACCGTGGGACAGCCCAGCGTGATGAAAACCACATCTTTGCCCTGATCCAGATATTTTATGATATCGTCCGCGCCTTTCTGATGGGCTTTGGATATGATATCATGATCCTTGACCATGGGCATATAAACCAAAAGCTGCTCCTTTTTACTCAGGTCGACGATACCTTCCACAATATTTTTAGCGACCAACACATCACTGTCACCCTGAGGAATCGCCAGCACATCGCATTCTTTGATCAAACGGACTGCTTTCAGTGTCATCAGTTCCGGATCGCCGGGGCCAACGCCAACGCTGTACAATTTACCTTTCATACCATGACTCTCCTTTATTGATTCCATATACTATTACCGGTTTTAAAATCTATCGGACTTTATGTTACTGGTTATTCCTGTGCAGCTTCAGCAATTCTGCCGCATTGGCCGTTTCGCCCAGTATTCCGTAAACATTGGAAAACAGGATAGCACCGGTCTTAAGTTTCCCGTGCACCCGTTTCTGCATGTAGAAGTCAATTTTTTTGACTGCTTCTTCTATAACCGCTTCAAACAAACCCTCCCGTTTAAGGATCTTCGTCATTTCATCCGTTGTAAGCGCCTGGTAAATTTCTTTTCCGATTTCAGTGCTTGCCCCATGAAACATAGCCTGCAACGCCAGAAATTCCGAACGGCAGTCCGCATACTTGGAGTGGGTATTCATTACGCCCTGGGCCAGTTTAATTAATTTACCTGAATGACCGATGATCAATATGCTTTCAAAGCCCTTCAATACTGCGTAATCCAGCAGTTCTCCCACAAAATTACTGCAAGTCACGGCCTTACTGATATCCAGCTTCATCTCATCCCGGGTAAAGTCCGCACCGTAATTTCCAAAGAATACTAACAGATTATTATCCCCGTTCGCCTTACGGGAATCCATCTCCGTATACATGGTATCGATCAGGGCACGGTCGCTCATGGGCTCCACGATCCCGCTGGTACCTAAAATGGAAATGCCGCCTTCAATACCTAACCGCGGATTAAATGTTTTAGGAGCAATCGCAGAACCGTCCGGAACAGAGATCACCACACGCAACGTTCTATCAAAACCATAGTGCTGCATGGCAGCCAGAATTTCCTGCGTAATCATTTTACGCGGCACAGGATTGATGGCAGGACCGCCAACCTTACAGGACAGTCCCGGTTTCGTCACCTTTCCTACGCCGATACCGCCCCAGATTTCCACTCTTTCATCCAATTGCTCCACAGATGCGGTTTGGGGCTGCATCACGGGTTCTTCCTTTGGTATTTTTGCATTCATAACGGATACTGTGGCATAAATCAACGTTCCGTTGGTATCGTCCGGATCATCCCCGCTGTCTTTACGGATAGCGCAGCGGGCAAAACCGGGACCGCGCAAGATATCCAGCACATCCAGTGATAACGTGATTCCTTTGGGAGTATCAATTATGATCGTATCCGTTTCTTCCCCGGACAGGAGCATAACCGCCGCCGCCTTGGAAGCAGCTGCGGCACAGCTGCCGGTAGTATAACCCCGGCGCATCAGTTTTCCCTGGGAAACAACAAAACCCTGTTCCATATTGACTCGTACACCTTCTTAATAGAAATGCTGATGAAATGATGCGATATCCCTGCCAGCATATCAATCAACGATTCCCCATTTATAACAAAAAAGACTTCCGCATCCACTGGCAGAAATCTTCATAGTTAACCTGAGACGCAGTTACATATTCCATATTCCCGCGCCTATGCGTTACGCCTGTTCCATCGCTCGTGGATTACGGTGCAGTTAATCCGGGCAGGCTGCTGACTGTAACCAGAAATTTATAGAAAACTGTTCTGACAGCGACGGGATCGTGACGGAATTACACCGTCTTGCCTTTTAAACGGACAGGTACCCGAATGTATTAAATTGTAGCCGATTATTAATGAATTATATCATAATTGCAGGTTTGATACAATATTATAGTTAAGTAATTCTTCATAATATGATGAGTTTTTTATAAAAATTTAAATTTACTGAATATACTCCTTGCTTCATTATCAATATATATTGTATAGTAAACTATACAATAAAATGAATCAATAACCATTTGTCTGAAAGAAGTGTTCTATATGCTGGACATCCGTTATGAAGACGAAGCGCTTCTGATCGTCAATAAACCGCCCGGTATCCTTGTCCACCCTACTACAAAAGAAGATGAAAATACGTTATCATCCAACATTGCCCTATATTACAAAGAACAGGGCTGGCAGCTGAATCTGCATCCTGTCTCCCGGCTGGACCGAAACACATCCGGCCTTGTCGTTTTTGCCAAACTGCCTGAAATCCAGGGACAACTGATCAAGCAGGGTATGCAGAAAGAATATCTTGCCCTGGTCAACGGAACTCTGCCTGCCGCGCACGGAATCATCGATTCCCCTATCGCCCGGAAACCCGGCAGCATCATTGAAAGAGAGATCCATCCCGACGGCAAACCCTGCAAAACAGAGTACTGGCTCATAAAAGCAGGCCCCCTTTCCCTGATCCGCTGCCGCCTTTATACAGGGCGGACCCATCAGATCCGGGTACATTTTGCCAGTATAGGCTGTCCAGTCTGGCACGATAATTTATACGGCAATATCCCGGGACCTCCGCAGCGACACGGGCTTCACGCATTTAAGATTGCCTTCGTGCATCCCTGGACTCGCGTTATTATAGAAGTTACCTCTGCCTTGCCGGATGACTTACGTCGGGCCTGGCAGGATAATCTAAAATAGCAGATACTATCCGCTTCATCAGGAACTGCATTGAATTTTATAGTAATCGTAAAACAGGCAGCTGGCTAAAAACCAACTGCCTGTTCTTTATTTGAGCTATAGCTTTTTATCGGAGAAGCAGCTGCTTGTCTTCTCTTACGTAAGCCGGCCAATATCTTTCCAGATAAAACCGGCTCAGATTTTCCTCCCCGGATATTGCTTAACCGCTTCGGCCAGCAGCGCCATTGCCTTTTCCAAATCTTCACAGTTCAACACATAGGCCAGACGGGCTTCATCCACCCCTTTGCCGGGTGTGGCATAGAAACCGTTGCCGGGAGCGATCATAACCGTTTCACCGTTTACTTCAAAGTCCTGCAGCATCCAGATGGCAAACTTTTCCGCATCATCAACCGGGAATTTAACCATTACATAGAATGCGCCTTTAGGCTGGGAAGAGACCAATCCCGGAATCTTAGCCAGACCTGCCGCAATGGTATCGCGGCGTTTCTTATATTCTTTGTTAACTTCTTCCAGATACGAAGCCGGTGTATCATACAACGCGGCCGCGCCGATCTGCTCTACTGTGGGTACACACAGACGGGCCTGGCACAGTTTCATAAACTGCGCGCACAGTTCATCGTTTTTTGTGATGACGCATCCGATACGGGCGCCGCAGGCGCTGTACCGTTTGGAAACGGAGTCGATCATGATCAGGTTCTGTTCCAAGTCTTTATAGGTACCGAAGCTGGTATAAGTCCCGTCATACACAAATTCACGGTACACTTCATCCGCAATTAATGCAAGATTATATTTTTTTACAACTTCCGCGATCATATCCATTTCCTGCTTGCTGTAAACAACACCGGTAGGATTGCCCGGGTTGGTCAGCAGGATAGCCCGTGTTTTATCGTTGATGTATTTTTCAACGGTAGCCTGATCCGGCAGGCAGTAGCCTGCTTCGGCACTGGTAGGCACGGCCGTGATCTTGGCGCTGGCCAGTTTGGCGAAGGTCGTATAGTTTGCGTAATAGGGTTCGAATACCAGAATCTCGTCACCGGGATCGCACAGGCCGAAGATTGCCATTTCCAGCGCTTCGCTGCCGCCGTTGGTAATGAAGATATTTTTGGTTTCATAGTGGATATCCCAGGCGTCGTAATACTTCTGGATCGCTTTGATCAGGTTCATATCGCCCTGGGAATTCCCGTAGGCCACAACCTTCTGGTCAAATTTACGGATGGCTTCCATAAACTTGGGAGAGGTCGCAATATCCGGCTGCCCGATATTCAAATGATAAACTTTTTTCCCTTTCTTTTTGGCAGCATCCGCAAAAGGCACCAGCCTGCGGATCGGAGAAGTAGTCATACCCAGCGCGCGATTCGAAATTTTCATTATGTTTCCCCCTTTTGAACAGTTGATTAAAGGTAATACCGATTAATCCGTCTCCTTAAAAATAAAAATCCCTACAGCTATAAATTATATAGCAAGCAGGAATAAGCCGCAAAAAAAATAGTGTAAAAGTTATTACATAATTTGTAAAAAAGGACATTTGCTTTCAAAAGTATATTGTACACAAAATACGATTAGCCCATGTATATCCTTTATGATTTCCCCTTTGAAAACATACGGCGTTGCACGGTTAAGCAGTTTGATCCTTCCTTTCACCCGGCAACGGAATCTGCACCAGTATAATGGCTGCAAACATGATCACACAGCCCAGCAGTTCCCTGGAACTCATCTGTTCTCCCAGCAAAATGGCACCGGCAATGACCGCAAACACAGACTCCAGGCTCATAAGCAGCGAAGCAACAGTAGGATCCGTATACTTCTGGGCCACGATTTGCAGCGTGTAACCGATGCCCCCCGAAACCACACCGCAATATAAAATGGGAACAGCGGCAGAAGCGATGCCAGACCAAACGGGAGTCTCAGTCAAGAACGCAATTACAGCGGAAACAACCGACGCCGTAGCAAACTGGATGGCAGCCAGTTCAATAGGATTTGCCAGTTTCACAAAGTAATCGCAGCATAAAATGTGCCCGCTGAACATCAGCGCGCAGATACAGACCAGCATGTCTCCCCGGGTCAGCGTGAAATCTTCTTTCACACACAACAGGTACATGCCGCCTACGCCAATAAACACAGCCAGCCATACCAGCCACGAGTTTTTCTTTTTAAACAAAATATAGTTAATTACAGGCACAAAAAGCATATACATGGCGGTGATGAACCCTGCCTTGCCGGCAGACGTATAGACCACGCCCATCTGCTGGAACACGCTGCCCGCCGTTAAAAACAAACCGCAGCAGATACCGCCCTTAAAGGTATTCCGCCACGTCACCGTGCTTTCATCCGCATTCCGCCCAATATGTTCCTCTCCCGCAGGCAACGGTTGCTTTGAAGAAATGCGTCGGAGCATTTCCTTTTTCTGTTTTTGCCGCAACACATAAGCCAGTGCGCCAACCATCACTGCCGCCAGCGCCATACGTGACGCATTAAACGTAATCGGTTCAATGCTGTCCATACCCACGCGCTGCGCCACAAAAGCCGTGCCCCAGATCATCGCTGTCAGCAGCAGCAACAGGTTGCCCAACATTTTTTTATTATTCATTTCTCATCGCACATTTCTCACTTTTACAAAGCAGTATTTATTACAGCTTGCAATAAAAACGACGTAAAACCGGCGATTCCAATTCCATCCGCAAACTGATCAATAAAAATACTGTCTTTTATTTTACCTCAACGTAATCACAACGATTTCAGGTGTGTTGCCGATACGCACCGGCGATCCCCACAGACCGTAGCCGCAGGAGACCACGGCCAGCATATTACCGAACTTTTTGCTGCCGTAATCCAGCAGGTACATCCGCCGTGTCACCAGATTCAGCGGCGCCTGCTGACCGCCATGGGTATGACCGGCCATGTACAAATCATAGCCGGATTTCTCAGCTTCCGAAATACGCCGTGGCTGGTGTTCCAGCAGCAGATTTGCTTTACCGGAATCCTTGCCTGCCAGTTTTTCTAAATTTGAATTATGCGGCCTGCTGCGGTAATCCTCCAGGCCGACCAGATGCACATGGCAAGGCAAGTCTACCGCTTCACCCACCAGCATGTGGAAGCCAACGGACTTGAACAGTTCCAGCTCTTCCCGCACCCGGCCGCTGAAAAAATCGTGATTCCCCAGAACCGCATACACCCCATACTTGCTTTGAATATTCTTAAGGGGTTCGTAGCTTTTTTCCCGCAGCACGTAATCCAGGCTGTTATCCACCTGGTCACCGCCAAACAGAACCACATCCGCCTTCTGGCGATTGATCCGTTCCGTCAGTTCTTCGGCATACTGCCGGCCGAACAGAGAACCCAGATGGATGTCTGTCACCAATACGATCTTCACCGGCTGCGGCAGATTTTTCCCGGTATCGTGTTCTACTTCCCTCACAACGGGATGCAGCGTATTCCAGCCGCCGTAAATGATGATCGCCATCACGACCAGAAAAGCGCCTTTGGCATACGTTGTGTAAACGTTTTGCCAGGCTGTGCCATTGCCCGCAAGGAAGCCAACAAGCCGCAGCAGTATGTATAAAATACCCGCATAAGTGGAATAATGGAAAAAAGCCAGCCAGTATCCGCCCAAAAAAGCAAAGGGACGCAGCAACTGAGGTGTTATACCAAGAGTGGGACCCCACACATTGACCGCGCAAAACAGTACCGGCAAAAACAAAAAGAAACACAAAACAAAAGCGTGGTTTAAAAATGCAAAACCACGCCGGTACATCAGCCAATACAGACCGGTCAGCAGCACTCCCACCGCTGACCAAAAATAGAAAAACCTTCTCATAATTTATGCGTTGTTACCTCAACGCGTCAATTCTCCGCGTTCCGGATTTCATCCAGCAAAAATTCGTTTTTAACTTTAATATATGTGCCCTTCATTCCCAGCGACTTGGTCTCGATCAGGTTGGCGCTTTCAAATTTACGCATAGCGTTGACGATCACGGAACGGGTGATGCCTACCCGGTCAGCAATTTTCGACGCAATCAGGATACCTTCCGTACCTTTCAGTTCTGCCAGGATATTGACGATTGCTTCCCATTCGGAGAAAGAAAGGGTAGAAAACGCTATCTGCACCATAGCTTTCTTGCGTGCGTTCTCCTGGATCACCACTTCCCGCTCCCGCAAAATTTCTACACCGATCACCGCTGCCGCGTATTCTGCCAGCAGCAGATCATCGTCATTAAAATCCCTGTCATAACGAGCCAGGATCAGGGTCGCAATGCGCTCACCGTTCCCGTTAACCGGCACAATTGTAGTCCGTTTCTCCCCGTACATACACTTCTTGGTTTCAATAAAAGAACACATCTGCTCCTTATGGCTGATGTTGGAATTTGTTTCCGTAGTTTCCCTGACAAATTCCATGTACGCTTCGGGAAAACGCTGGTTAGCCAGCACCAAGTCGCGCATAACATCGCATTCAAATTCATCCAGCAGACCGTAGCCCAGGATTGTCCCATCCACATCAATTACATACACATTGCTGGCAATCAAATTCCGCAGCAATGACGCAACCTCTTTGTATTTAACACGCTCTCCGTTCTGCATCAGTTTATTCAGTTTACGGGCCTTTTCCAGTAATTTCATATGTGCACCTCCATGTAAAACCTTTGTTGCTTACGCTCTCGGGAAATTCTTCTGGTAAACTTTATTGATCCTCTCATTAGTAATATGAGTATATATCTGGGTCGTGGACAGGCTTGCGTGCCCTAACAGCTCCTGAACCGCCCGCAAATCAGCGCCGTGTTCCAGCAGATGTGTTGCAAAGGTATGCCGGATCGTATGGGGGCTTACGTTTTTCTGCAACGCCAGCTTCTGCACATATTTATCCAGAATCCGGCGGACGCTGCGGTCTGTCAGCACACCGCCCCGGTTATTCACAAAAACAAACTGATGCTCCTCCACATGATACTTTGCCATCAGGGGCGAACGGCTTTGGGCATAATAGCGGAGAAACGCCTCCTTGCAGGTATGTCCGATGGGTACGATACGGTCTTTATTGCCCTTGCCGTGCAGCAGGACAAAAAGCCCGCTTAAGTCCACATTATCTAATTTCAGGCCTGCCAACTCTGATACACGGCAGCCCGTGGCATAGAGCATTTCCAGCACCGCCTGGTCTCGCAATCCCAAGGGTGTAGCGTCCGGCAGATCTAAAAGGGAATCAATTTCCGTTTCCTCCAGGAAGACCGGCAGCCGTTTATCCAGCTTAGGCGTACGGACCTTTGTCAAGGGATTCTGTCCTACATACTCCTCACGCAATAAAAACTTGTAAAAAGAACGCAGGGAAGAAATCCGTCTGGCAATGGTACGCCTCGCATAATTTTCGTGATTCAGATACGCAAGATAGGAACGGATATGAATGACCTGGATCTCATTCCAGTTGAAACTTTCCCCGGCTTTACCAATCATAAACTGTTCAAAGGCAGAAATGTCCTTTCGGTAATTCTCCCCGGTCAGCCTTGAACCGTTTTTTTCAACCAGTAAATAATTATAGAATTTTTCAGCCCATTCTTTGCGCAGCTCTGCTTGCGACAAAAAATCCACTCCCTGTCAACTGTCATAAACCAATCTATGGTTTCAATTATATCTAAGATTTAAATTGTTCATCCTATACTACCACGAATTTAGAAAATAAGCAAACTTGTTTTTTTAAAACAATAATTAATTTTTTGAATATTTACATTCGCAGTTCAATTAAAAAAACAAAGTACGGAGTTCTTCATGAAGATACCCTCTTTAAATCATTTTACAGCTTTGAACACCGGCTGATCACCGGTTCCAAAGCCTGCAACGCCCGCTGGGACAACAATTCATTCCGGAACCTTCTCTTGCGTACCCGTTTTTCCAGGGTTGGCATGATACCGTAATTTACATTCATGGGCTGGAAGTCCGTTACGGCAGGGTTGCTGATATAATGCGCCAAGGCCCCCATGGCCGTACTATCCGGAAAATCTATAGGCGGAAGTCCTTTCAGCGCGCAGACAGCCTGGATGCCAACCATAAGGCCGGACGCTGCCGATTCAACATACCCTTCCACCCCGGTCATCTGCCCGGCAAAAAAGAATCTGGGATCTGTACGCAGACGGAAGTCTGAATTCAAAAGCCTGGGGGAATTTAAATACGTATTCTTGTGCATCACACCGTAACGCACAAACTCCGCGTTTTCCAGACCGGGAATCATCCGGAACACCCGTTTCTGTTCCGGCCATTTCAAATGGGTCTGGAAACCAACCAGATTATACAGCGTACCCGCCGCGTTGTCCTGCCGCAGCTGTACTACTGCATATGCTTCTTTTCCATTGCGGGGATCCCGCAGCCCGATGGGTTTCAGAGGCCCGAAGCGCATGGTATCCTCGCCGCGGTACGCCATCTCTTCAATGGGCATGCAGCCCTCGAATACATTATGCTCAAAATCTTTGACTTCTGCCGTTTCCGCCGTTTTTAACGCTTGATAAAACGCAAGATACTCCTCTTTTGAATAAAACGGACAGTTGAGATAGGCAGCCTCCCCTTTATCATACCGGGACGCGCGGTAAATAAGATCATAATTCAGGGAATCACCTTCCACAATGGGGGCCGCCGCATCAAAGAAATGCAGGTACTCTGCCTTGATGATACGCTGGATCGCTTCGCTCAGGGCAGGGGAAGTCAGCGGACCGCTGGCAAAAATCACCAGGCCTTCCAGGCTTTCCGGCTCTGTCACTTCTTCTTCCACGACCGTCACTAACGGATGTTCCCGGATATACGTGGTCACCGCTTTGGCAAACATGTCCCTGTCCACTGCCAGAGCGCCGCCTGCCGGGACCCTGTTGGCGTCTGCCGCCCGTATGATCAGGGAATCCAGCCGCCGCATCTCTTCTTTCAGCAGACCCACCGCGTTTTCCACATTGCCGGCCCGAAAGGAGTTGCTGCAAACCAGTTCGGCAAAATATTCGGTTTTATGGGCCGGGCTTGATTTTCCCGGACGCATTTCATGCAGCAAGACCGGAATGCCCCGGCGTACGAGCTGCCAGGTTGCCTCACTGCCCGCAAGCCCTGCCCCGATAACATGTACCGGCAGATCCGGAAACATAGGTTCTGTCATAACGTGCTCCAGTCAAAGCATATTTACAATGAAGAAATTTTATTCTTCCGCTTTTTTAACGGCCGGCTTCCTGCCTCTTTTTTTCGCTGCGGTAGTTTTCTTTTTAGCAGTTTTCCGGCGTTTTCCGGTTTTTCTCTTCTTTTCAGCAGCCACACCGTTTTCCGATTCCATCAGAGACGCGGTTGTCACCTTTTTCCTGCGCCCAACCCGCTTCGGCGCAGCATTTGTGCATTCCGGATCGGAGCAGAAATATTTAACCCTTCCATTTCCCTCTGTCCGCTCCAGCAGCTGCTTGCCGCAGACCGGACAAGGTTTATCGGTAGGTCTGTCCCAGGAAGTAAAATCACATTCCGGATAATGTTCACAGCCGTAGAACACGCGGCCGGTCTTTGTCCGCCGCTGTGTCACCTCGCCGCCGCATTTCGGACAGGGAACACCGATCTTCACCAGCAGCGGTTTTGTATTATGGCACTGGGGAAATCCCGAACAGGCCTGGAACTTGCCAAAACGGCCTTCCCGGATAACCATGTCCTTGCCGCATAATTCACACTTTTCACCGCTTAACTGCAGCGGGGGCGGATCTTTGGGAATCACCCTGTCCGCTTCTTCCAGCAGCTGCTCAAAGGGTTTATAAAACTCGGAAAGTGTTTTTTCCTTTTCCACCTCGTGGGCCGCAATGGCATCCAGTTCATTTTCCATACGGGCAGAATACGGGATGTTGATGATATCGCCGAAATGACCTGTCAGCATATCCACCACTTTAACTCCCAAATCCGTAGCCATCAGTTTTTTGCCGTCTCGTACCACATAACCCCGGGTCTGGATCGTCTGGATAATGGGCGAGTAGGTGGAAGGACGGCCGATACCCTCTTCTTCCATCTTCTTAACCAGGGAAGCTTCCGTATAATGCGGCGGAGGCTCGGTAAAATGCTGTTCGCTGGGCAGTACTTTATACAGGGTCAGCACAGTACCGGATTTTATGAACGGAACTTCCGCCTGTTTCTCCGCGTTCAGTTCCTTTTTATCCGCCAGACGCAGATGACCGTCAAAGGTCATTACAGAACCCGTGGCCTTTAACTCATAAGCGCCGGCGCCAATAGTCAACGTCGTCTGTTCATATTCCGCCGGCGTCATCTGGCTGGCAACGGTACGGTCCCAGATCAGTTTATACAGACGGTATTGTTCCTTGCTCAGGTACGGCTCCACTTCAGAAGGCGTCCGGGTGATGGAAGTCGGACGAATGGCCTCATGGGCATCCTGGGCGTTGCTCTTGTTGCTGAACAAATTCGGCTTTTCCGGGCAGTATTTATCGCCAAAAAGCTGCGTCACCAGTTCCCGGGTAGATTTCACAGCCTCGTCTGCCAGACGGGTGGAATCCGTTCTCATGTAAGTAATGAGACCGGCAGAATTTTTACCGATGGTAATGCCTTCATATAACTGCTGGGCCACCATCATGGTACGGCGCGTGGTGAAATTCAGCTTATGGGAAGCTTCCTGCTGCAGCGTGCTGGTAGTAAACGGAGGCAGCGCACGGCGGGAAAGCGTTTTACGGAAAGCAGCCTCCACCTTGTAAGTCGCCTGCTGCAGATCATTTTCCACTGCCATCGCTTCCTGGGCATTATGCACTTCTAGCTTCACACCATTTTTTTTAGTTGCCTCCGCCTCAAACAAAGGCGCCTTGGCATCCTCACGCAGCTTTGTTTTAATAGTCCAAAACTCTTCCGGCACAAACTCGGCAATGGACTTGTCCCGGTCGGCGATGATCTTCACCGCCACCGACTGTACGCGGCCCGCGCTCAAGCCTTTGCGTACCTTGCGCCACAGTAACGGGCTCAGTTTATAGCCAACCAGACGGTCAATAATGCGGCGGGTCTGCTGCGCATCCACCATGGACAAATTGATGGAACGGGGATGTTTTAACGCTTCCTTCACTGCGCCGGATGTAATCTCATGGAACTCAATCCGGCAGGGAGACTTATCATCCAGCCCCAGGATATGGGCCAGATGCCAGCTGATTGCTTCCCCTTCCCGGTCAGGGTCAGTTGCCAGATACACATTATCCGCCTTGGCTGCTTCCGCTTTTAACTCGCGGATCAGGTCGCCCTTGCCCCGGATATTGATGTACTTCGGCGTAAAATCATGCTCCACATCCACACCCAGCGTACTCTTGGGCAGATCCCGCAGGTGTCCCATGGATGCTTTCACCGCATAATTTTTACCTAAAAACCGGGTGATCGTCTTGGACTTGGTCGGTGATTCTACAATAATCAGATTCTTTTTCATATTTCCTCCCATTAATAAATTTGGGTAATTAACAGATTAAAAAACCATCAGCCTGCCGGCTGACGCAGTTATTCTTACCGGCCAGTAAGAATAACTGTGTCATCAGATTCGGACATACTGCTGCGCGGCATTCATCTCAACAAAGCCCATCATCTGCAGTTCCAGCAGCATGACGCTGACCTCTCCTATGGAAAACCCGGAAGAAACAACCATCTGTTCCATGGTCAGCGGTCCCTGGGTCAGCAAGTCCAGTAATTTTTGCTGCCCTTCAGTACATTTACGCAACGGCGTCGTGTCGTTAAGCCCTGCGAATAAATTGGAATGCGCACTGCCGCACAACTCCGGAAAGACTTCTTCCAAAATATCCTGCGGAGAATCCGCCAGGCGGGCCCCTGCCTTAATCAGCCTGTGGGGACCGGCGCTTTTATCTGAAAAGATATTGCCCGGAATACAGAACACCTCACGGCCCTCATCCATGGCAAACTCCGCCGTGATCAGCGCCCCGCTACGCTTCGCAGCCTGCACCAGCACAACGCCCTGGCTGATGCCGCTGATGATCCGGTTGCGTTCCGGGAAGCGATACCGATCCGGAGGCGTTCCGGGCGGATACTCGGACATAATGGCCCCGTGCTCCGCAATGGCCGCAAACAATTTTGCGTTAGTATGGGGATACACGATATCCACACCGCAGCCCAGTACTGCCACAGTCTTGCCACCGCCCTGCAGCGCGCCCTCATGGGACGCCGTATCGATGCCTGCAGCACCTCCGCTGACAATGATTACGCTGGCCTCGGCCAAAGTTTTGCCAAAACCGGTTGCCACTTTCTTCCCGTAGGCGTCCGCCATCCGGGACCCCACCATGCCTATACTGTAGCGGCAGTCCGGCAGCGTTCCCTTCACATACAAAACCACAGGCGGATGCAGAATCCGTTTCAGCCTTTCCGGATACAGCGGACTCGCAACCGGAACAACAGAAATGCGTAACCGGTCACATTGCTCCTGCAGTATTTCCGGAAGCTTCCTGTTTTTCTTATTGCGTTCCACAAACCGTGCGGTACATTCCGGCGAAATGATTCCCGTGGCAAGAATGTCCGCCTCCTCCGCTTCATACAGATTCTGTGCGCTGCCAAAAGACCTGACCAGCGCCAGCATCCGCGCCGTATCAATCCCTTTGGCAGCTCCCAGTGCAGCCCAGTAAAATTGTTCCATAAAACCGCCTCTTTTCTAAAATTTGGGTGCCTTTGCAAGCTTTATTCATTTTTAAGTTGTTACCTTATATAAATAGCACAATGACTGTCATAAAGTCAATGTATTTTTTATTTTTCTTCATTAAATTGTATTAAAATGACACAGCTTTTCTGTTAATTCCGCAATCTGCTGTGCCGCGTCAGGATGACCATACTGTTGTTGACGCTCTTCCTGTCTATGCAAGCGCTCTTCAAAAGGAACCTTTATCTCACGTTCCAAATACTCATCCAGCTGCCGGAGGTCCGTTACCACCGCAACTCCGTATTCCTTTTGCAAAAACGCCGTATTCCCCTGCTCCTGCCCGGGCAGCGGGTGATAAATCAGAATATTGGCCCCGCAGGCCAGGCATTCCGCCAAGGAAACGCCGCCGGCTTTGGTGATGACTACATCTGCCGCCTGCATCAACTGCGGCATGGCATCCGTGAAACCAAGCACTGCTAAACGGGACGCACTATATTCTTTGTATAAAGAACCTTTCTGCAACGCTTCCAGTTTTTTACGCAACACCTCGTTATGCCCCGCAACCGCAACGGCATGGACAGTATCATATTTATTGCCGCACAGCCTCCCCAGAATATCTTCCATGGGCAGCATGCCGCCTCCGCCTCCTGCCAGCAGACAGACAAACGCGTCCGCAGGCCAGCCGAAGGATTTGCGCACTTCCTTACGGACTGCCGCAATATCCCTTTGCTCTGTAAAAGCAGTTCGTACCGGAATTCCAAAAGCTAATACATTCTTATTTTCGCCAATCTGCTTAACCAGCTTTTCATCCGCTACAAAATACGCGTCCACATCCGGACACACCAGCCAGCGGTGCACAGTAAAATCTGTCACCACCACTCCCAGCCAAAGCTTTGCATCATATTTCTGTTTGTACAGCGAAAGAATGCCTGTAGGCGTAGCATGGGTACTGAACACCACGTCCGGCTTAACCCCGGAAATAAATCCTTTGCCCAAATGCAGCAGAACGGAATTGATACGGTTACGCATCCATAAGGAACCGCCGCCCTGATTGCTCCAGCGATAGGAGAACGCATAGAGGGAGGGACAAAACCTCAGCACGTTTCCGTAAAATTTCAGGAATGCGCTGCCTAACCATGACGGGAAAAAATCAAACACATTCCCCTGCACCACTTCCACGTTTTCCAGGCGCAGCAACGCTTCCTCCAGCGCAGCGGCAGCCATCCTGTGGCCGCTGCCAATGGGGGCGGACATGATCAATATCTTCAGTTTTCTGTTTTTGCCTGAATTGCTGTCCATACTGCGAAGCAACCTGCCTAAATATAATCTACAGATTTCGTTCACGCTGTTGTTGATTTTGCGTCTCATGATATAATAAAGCCAGGAAATGCAAATCAGCTAACAGTGCCCGACGGCAGCAAGGGATAGAAACCCTGTCCCACCGTAACAAACAAGCTATACTATACACCACCTTAAACAAATATGCAAGAATACAAGAGAAAAATCTGTATTTTATCTTTTTACGCTGTCATTTTATGATAGCAGATTGGAGATTTCTATGAGCAGTTTAAACGCAACCCCTGCCGGGGAAAGGGTCCACATCGGTCTGTTCGGCAGGCGTAACGCAGGCAAATCCAGTTTAATCAACGCCTTGACAGGCCAGAAGCTGGCCGTAGTAGCTGATGTGCCGGGCACCACCACCGACCCGGTGTTAAAAGCCATGGAACTGTTGCCCCTGGGTCCGGTTTTGATGATGGACACAGCCGGCATCGATGACACCGGGGAACTGGGACAGCTTCGTGTACAAAAATCATTGCAGGTCCTGAATAAAACCGACATCGCCATCCTGGTTATCGACAGTACCACCGGTATCACGGAAGAAGACCGGAAGATGCTGCAGCGCATTCAGGATAAAGAACTGTCCTGCGTGGTTGTATTTACAAAAGCGGATGTCGCTAACCAGCAAGTCGCTTTTCCCTCTTCCATTCCGCAGATTTCCGTCAGTTCCACCACGGGAAAAAACATCAGGGAACTTAAAGAACTGCTGGCCCATTTGGTACCACAGAAAAAAGCGCCCTTCCCCATCTGCGCCGACTTAATTAACCCGGAGGACACCGTCTTACTGGTTACCCCTATTGACAGCGCCGCCCCCAAAGGGCGTCTCATCCTGCCCCAGCAGCAGACCATCCGGGACATCATCGACAGAGGCGCTGCTGCCGTCATCACACAGGAAAACAACGTACGTAATGCGTTGGAAAATATGAAAAAGCCGCCGGCGATGGTCATCACCGACAGCCAGGCATTTGGCAACGTAAATAAAGCCGTACCGAAAGAAATCAAACTTACTTCTTTCTCTATTTTGATGGCCCGTCACAAGGGAAATCTGGAACAGGCCGTGTTGGGCGTAGCATCCCTGAAACAACTGCAGGAAGGTGACAGCTTGCTGATTTCCGAAGGCTGTACCCATCACCGCCAGTGCGGGGACATCGGCACGGAAAAACTGCCGAAATGGATTCAGGATTTCACGGGAAAGCAGTTCCGCTTCTCCTGGACAAGCGGCACGGAATTTCCTGCTGATCTCTCACCCTACCGGTTGATCATCCACTGCGGAGGCTGTATGTTAAACGAGCGGGAGATGCAGTACCGTTACCGCTGCGCCGCCGATCAGGACGTGCCTATGACTAATTACGGGCTGTGCATCGCTTATACTCACGGAATCTTAAAACGTTCCCTGAGCGTGTTCCCGGATTTGGCGGAAAAACTGTAAGTTTATATTATAGAATCAAAGTTAAAAGGAACAGGCAACGCAAAAACGGAAACGATTGCTATTCCATGGACTCATTCGCCTGTGGCTTCAAAACTCGGTGCTTCGCACCTCAAACAGTTGAAGCCACGGGCGTCTCATTTCGTCTCATGGAATGACGCAATCGTTTCCTATATTTTGCTTATGCCTGTTCTTTTTGTATTTTATCTAAGTAAAGTTTATTCATTATGCCGAATCAGGTATTTGGTAAGCCTAAATCCAGCCGGGCACTGACACCTACGCCCGGTACCCGGTGCACGCTGTCAAGGCTCACAGGCTTATTGGTATCGATAGGTATCAGATACTGTACCCGGACTGCGCCGGATGCCAGCTGCCCTTCCACCGTCAGTGCTGCCTTGCATTTTTCAACCTGTTCCTTCGGCCCACTGATCTGAGCCGCCCCGATGTAACCCTTGCTGCCAATGGTCACCACAGGCACAATTTTGGTTGCGCAACCGTTTTCCATTTTAACCGGCGCATTTTCATTTACATATTCATCAATTTTTCCGGAAAAATTATCCAGCACCAGCGACATGCCTTTCTCTTTCAGCATATCACTCCACTCGTTCAGCTTTGCGATGCCCTGATCCACCAGCTCGTGCCAGCGTTCAAAATATTCCATTCCGTCCGTAATAAATCTTTTGTCTTCCAATCTATCCTGCAGGGCAACTATGGTCGGAAAGTTCTTCCACGCGAATTCGTCAATGACCCCGGCAGATGCAGCAGGCATAGTCAGGCCGTTCAGCAGCAGGCAAAGAGAAAGAATCGTTCCCAACAGCCATTTTTTAACTTTCATGTGGCACCTCCTGTCCTGTTTTACTGTTTACCATTGTTAGTATGACAGGCAAGAAAGTCTTTTTTATGTCAGATATTTGAAAAATATGTGGCGTTCCTATACAAAAAGCGTGGCCTGCCATCTCTGCAAGCCACGCCTGAAAAGCACCTTACGTAATTATCATTCTTTAAACAGCTTCTTCTTCCCAATATAAAACACAATTGCCACCAAAATCACAAGGATTGTCAGACGAACCATGCTTTCCCGGAAGTGGACCACGTCGTGACCGATGACCACTTCCAGCGCGGTGGAAGGAAATTTGCCGATGAGGTTAGCGATGATATAATCCCTGGCGCTCATGCGGCTTAAGGCTCCGATGGCGGTAAGGATGCCGGAAGGAAAATACGGCAGCGCCCGGGCGAAGGTCATCCAGATGATGCCGTTCTTTTCGCTGGCCTTGTCGATATCCTGCAGGCGGTTGGCTTTGCGGATCAGCTTTTCTGCCGTGTTGCGGAAAAAGAAACGCATCAGGAAAAAGCTCAGCACCACACCGGTGGTCTCCGCCAGCCAGGAAACCGTAATCCCCAAAGGCAGACCAAAGATTAGGCCGTTAGCGGTAGATAAAAATATGGAAGGAAAGATGCTTCCCGCGTTGATGAGCACATCAATAAAAAAGCTGATGGCAATGGCCCAGGGACCAAAGGAACGCAGATATTCCGCCAGTGCTTTCACATTGCCGCTGACCGCCAGCCGGCAAGCCTTGTGTATAAAATCACCGGCAAACAGGTGCAGGCACAGCAGCAATAACAACAGCAGCACAAGGGCAATGACCTTTGTTAAACCGTCCGGGTCCTGATACCACTTCTTGTTTTCTTCTGACATTAGGATTTCTTCCTTTGTTTATTGTAAAGCATAGCCCAAAGGGTTCTGCCAATTGACTGCATCAAGTTGTGTTGAGACACAAAATACAATTATGTGCAAATCTTATGAATTAAATATCCCTGCAAAGCGGCTGTCAAACAGATTGGCAGCACCCTGGAGCATTTCTTTCCGTAACTCCGGCTGCGCTAACACCCGCTGCGCATCTTTCCGGGCTGCCAGCAGTACATCTGTGTCTCTCAGTATATCAGCCAGCCGCAGATCAGGCAACCCGTGCTGCCGCAAACCGAACAGCTGCCCTGCCCCTCTGAGTTCCAGATCCCGCTGGGCCAGTTCGAAGCCGTCGTTGGAATTGTGCAGCACCGTTAAGCGGGCCAGGTTATCCTGCTCCTGGTTGTCTGTCAGCAGCACGCAATAGGACTGCATGTCACCGCGGCCTACCCGGCCCCGCAGCTGGTGCAACTGGGCCAGGCCAAAGCGGTCGGCATTTTCCACGATCATCAACGTAGCATTGGGCACATTGACACCTACTTCTATGACTGTAGTGGTGACCAGGCATTTCAGCTTTCCTGCCGCAAATGCTTCCATGATCTCATCTTTTTCCGCAGGCTTCAGCTTCCCGTGGAGTAGTCCGCAGGGAATATTTTTCAGCCATGTTTTTTTCAATTCGGCATACACATCGTTCACGCTGCGGATGCCTTCCATGACTTCCGACTCCTCAATAGAAGCGCAGACCACATAGACCTGCCGCCCCGCTTCAATCTGCCGCACCATGCCGGCATAAATCTTCTGCCGCATGTCCCCGGTGTAGCACAGCGTCTCCACCGCCTTGCGTCCCGGCGGCATGCCCCGCATCACGGAGGTTTCCACATCCCCGTAAACGGTCAGGGCCAGGGTCCGGGGAATGGGCGTGGCCGTCATGATCAGCACGTCCGGCTCATAGTCGGATTTATTCACCAGCGCCGCCCGCTGATTCACGCCGAAGCGGTGCTGTTCATCCGTCACCACCAGGGCCAGATGGGCAAACACCACGTCTTCCTGCAGCAGCGCATGGGTGCCAACCAAAACCTGCAGCGTCCCTTCCGCCAGTTCCTGTAATATCTCACGGCGTTCCGCCGCTTTGGTGTTGCTTGTTAAAATCTTTATGGAAATGCCGGTGCCTTTAAAGAATTCCGTTAAGGTTTCCAGATGCTGCTGGGCCAGAATTCCCGTAGGCGCCATGATGCAGCTCTGGAATCCGTTTTCCGCTGCCTTCGCCAAAGCCAATGCCGCAATAACGGTCTTGCCGCTGCCCACATCCCCCTGCAGCAAACGGTGCATGGGTTTCACATCTTCCATGTCACCGGAGATGTCTGCCCAGGCTTTTTGTTGCGCTTCTGTCAGTTTGAAAGGCAGATTACACAAAACTTGTTGAACTACGTTTCCGTCCCTGCCATGCTTGACGCCGGGCCTGCCGTCATGGTTGCGCTCCCGGTTCAGCATCAGCCCGCACTGGAGTAGGAACAGTTCTTCGTACACCAGGCGTTTCTTCGCAACCCGGAACCGTTCTGTATTTTCAGGAAAATGGATGTTGCTGACTGCCTCAAAACGCGATAAGAAACCGTATTGTTTACGAATCGCCCCCGGAATGGTTTCCGGCAGCCCGTATTCCTTTGCCAGCTGCAACGCCTGCCGCACCGCTGCCCGCAGGTTCTGCTGGGTCAGTGATTCCGTCAGGTTATAGACAGGCAAAATGCCTACAGATTTATCCAGGTTATCTTCATCGCATTGCTGCAGCAGCACTTCGCTGACTGCTTTAGCCGTACGCCCAGGCTTCACCCGGCCTGTGACAAGGATGCGGCTGCCAACTTTGAAGCGCCGGGCCTGGAACCGCTGGGCTCCGAACAGGAAAATTTCCGCATAGCCTGTTTCATCTTTAACGGTAATCACCGCATAGCGCCTGCCGCCTCCGGAAACACGTTCCACCGCCCGCAGCGCTTCTGCTTCAAAAATTTGCCGGCTTCCGTCAGTTTTCAGTTCCCGGATCGTGGCCAGGTGGGAGTAATCAATATAACTGTCCAGACGGGGATAAAAATTCAGCAAATCGCCAATGGTTACAATCTCAAGACGGGCAAAGGCTTCCGCCCGCTTGGAACCGATGCCCTTTAAGGCTGTAATCGGTTTCTGCCACCAGTTATCCATGCCTTTCCCGTCCTTTCTTGCATAGTTTTATGCAGTCTGCAAAGCTACATACCGTCCGTTATCTGCATTTTTTGTATCTGCAGCGTAAATCATTATGGAAATACACAAAGATGAAACACATATGATTATAGCATTTTTTCCACATTTTTCTTTGACATTTTTGAAAAATGCTTGCTTTTCAATTCTACTTGTGGTAATATACTCATGTTAAATTTTAATGCGTAGCTATATGCTTGATTCTGTGAAGGAGGTCGAACCACGATGGCACATATTTGTGAAGTTTGCGGCAAGGGCATCATGTCCGGCAACAACGTCAGCCATTCCAACCGTCACACCAAAGCTGCCTGGAAGCCCAACGTACAGACTGTACGGGCTATCGTAGACGGCGAAGTGAAACGCGTGAATGTCTGCACCCGTTGCCTGCGTTCCGGCAAAGTTACCCGCGCATAATCAGAAATGATACAATGAGCTGTTCTCTTAGGAGAGCAGCTTTTTTGTTTACCGGCTTTGAGCTAAAGTTTGATCAAATTTCAGAAACGTCTGTGTGAGAGAAAGTACTTCAAAGATAAAATGAACCGCCGCAGCCGGTAGGCATAAGCAAAACGTCGTGAGCGTTTGCGTCATTCCATGAGATGAAATGAGCCGGCCGTGGCGAGACTGTTTGAGGGCGAAGCCCGAGTTTCGAAACCACAGGCGAATGAATCCATGGAATAGCAAACGGGAACGGTTTTGCGATGCCTTACCGGCTGCAACGGTTCATTTATTGTTGTTCGCTTAATCGTCGCTCCTGAAAATAGTTTCAAAGAAACCTTTCTTCTCATCGGAGTTGTCGATGGCATCTTCATTGAAATTGATCTTTGTGCCGCACTCTGGACAGAATTTCGTGTTGGCCCGCACCTTATGGCCGCATCTGGTGCAGCGGATAAAGGCTTTCATCTCGATGAGGCGCTGCTCGTACAGTTTGTAAAACGCGTCCACATCACTGTAATCGGGCCTCCAGGTATAGACTTCAATGTGTTTTTTGTGCTGGTCAAAAAACAACTGCACCGCACCATCCCCCATATCCTGCAGGGTAATATCAAAATACTTATTCTTCTTGTGCCCGTGGACCACGAAATGTTCTTCGTCCCGGCTGTCCACATCGATGCCGATATCGTTGAGGCAATCAAAGATCAGGCTCCAGGCATCCCGGAACGCAACCTCATAAATACGGATATCCTGCACTCCGCCTGCTCCTGGTATACGCATATGTTTCCACCTTTCATTAAACTAAAAAGAATCATATGATCATCGCTTACATCTTTAAGCGTAATTTTCAAATTCACTCTTTGCTTACAAACAACATGCGGCAACATGCACTGATGCAAAGCAACAATTATTTTTAAAAAATGGCTGCGCGCCTTGCGGAACGCAGCCATATATTTACTTCGCATAGTCAACAGCCCGGGTCTCACGGATGATGACCACCTTGATCTGTCCGGGATATTCCATTTCTTCCTCAATCTTCTTGGAAATATCGCGTGCCAGCAAAACAGCCTTCGTATCGTCAATGACTTCGGGTTTAACCATGATGCGGATCTCACGGCCTGCCTGTACGGCATAGCACTTCTCCACACCTTCAAAGGATTCGGAAATCTCTTCCAATCGTGTCAGTCGTTTCAGGTAACTTTCCAGGGTTTCTCTGCGGGCGCCCGGACGGGCAGCAGATACAGCATCAGCAGCGGAAATCAGTACGGATTCCACGCAGTTTGGTTCAATGTCCCCATGATGGGATCCAATCGCGTTGATTACAAATCCGGATTCACGGAACTTCTTGGCAACTTCCACACCCAGTTCCACATGGGAACCTTCCATTTCATGGTCAATCGCCTTACCAATATCATGCAGGAGGCCTGCACGCTTCGCCAATGTAACATCCACGCCTAATTCTGAGGCCATGATACCGGCCAGCTGCGCTACTTCAATAGAATGATTCAGCACATTCTGTCCGTAGCTGGTACGATATTTCAGACGTCCCAGCAATTTGATAAGCTCTGGTCTCAGACCGTTGACTCCAACGGTAAAGGTTGCCTGTTCGCCGGCTTCCTTGATGTTCTGCTCCACTTCCTTCTGGGCTTTTTCAACCATTTCTTCGATACGGGCCGGATGAATCCGTCCATCATTGATGAGCTTTTCAAGGGCGATGCGGGCAACTTCCCGGCGTACGGGGTCAAAACCGGAAATAATAACTGCTTCCGGGGTATCATCGATAATCAGATCAATGCCTGTCAGGGTTTCCAGCGTGCGGATGTTTCTGCCTTCCCGGCCGATGATCCGGCCTTTCATCTCATCATTTGGCAGACTTACCACAGATACTGTGGTCTCTGCCACCTGATCGGCAGCACAGCGTTGGATGGCCAGTGCGATAATATCACGGGCCTTTTTATCAGCTTCGTCTTTAGCGCGCTGTTCCATTTCCTTGATCATAACGGCAGTGTCATGCTGTACATCGTCGCGGACTGCAGCCAGCAGTTCCTGCTTTGCGTCTTCGCTGCTTAAACCGGATAACCGTTCCAGTTC
>JAFZIG010000119.1 GCA_017554485.1 Acidaminococcaceae bacterium
CCTTTCTTGTTTTAATGACGGCTTGAACACTTTCATTATAATACAAGAAGGATGTTGCCCTTTTGCTTAAGCAGAAATCACACCTGCGTAGCAGGTGGTTTTTGAGACAAATCCTTACGGATTCGTCTCCCCAGCTAAAGCCATAATTAAAAGCCCTTCCAGTCCGGCTGTGACAGACAAATACACGGAGGCAATGCCTACTGATAAGGGCTTCCCTGATGCTTCTGAAACGATTGCAGAACAACTCATCCAAAGTATAAGGAACAAAACAATACTTGCTATCCGTCCCGGCAGACTATAATTTCTAATTTTTGACTCCATATTGCATTTCCTCCGATATCAGTGTCAAAAAACTGAAATTTGGCATCCTAACTTTCCTCAGGCATAGGCCAGCCCGCCGGGCAGCCGTCCTTGGAGCAGTTCTATAAAAAACTAACATCTTATGTACCGTGTACTTCTCCCGGTACCAATTTTACGGATCTGTCCGTCTTTTACCATCTTTCCTAAAACGGCTTCGATAGTAGTAGCGCTGACATCCGGAAGATTTTTACCGATCTCTGCTTTGGAAACAGGCGTAAGGCTGTTCAGTACCGTCGCTTCTATTCTTGCGTGCTTGGTGACCTTCCCGGAACCTACAACAGCAAACCGTTTGTCCAATTCTTTGTAACACATATACAGTGTAACCAGAAATTCCATAATAAAGGGCGCATGGAACAAGTAAATGCCGTAGCGGTTTAGTTCAATTGGAATTTGTACGATTGCATCGCACTGAACATTCTATACAGCACTAAAATAATACCCGCCATTACTGACGGGTATTACCAAAAAATCACGCATTATGTATTTTAAATTTCTATATTTTAACCTTCAGCTACGCATGTGTTGCTAATGCATCACAACTAGATGCTTGAGTTTGGCACTTTCCGTAACAGCCACCACCGCCACCTTTTCTGCCACCAGCAACTTTAGCCAGCATGTCGCTGTCCAGCTCCACATCGTCCATCTCTGACAGATACGCTTCTGCTTCTTCTTTGGTCAACTCAATACCTTCAGACTTAGCTAACGCAATCAGTTCTTCTGCAGTTTCACACTGCATCGCTTTTTCAATCATTTCTTTTGTGAGTTCGTTTTTGTTAATCGGCATAATAGATTCCTCCCATACTATTTTCATAACACAATTATTTTATCACAATCCCGGCCCATGTCCTCTGCCATGGCAGGCGCAATCTCCGTAACATTCGCCACCAGCCACCTGTTTTAAAGCCTCGCCATCCAGTTCCATATCATCCAATTCAGCCAAATACGCTTCAGCTTCTTCTTTGGACAATTCCATACCATAAGTTTTTGCTAGCGCAATCAGTTCATCGACTGTTTCACACTGCATTGCTTTAGTAAGCATTTCTTTTGTAAGTTCGTTTTTGTTAATCGGCATAATAGATTCCTCCTTAAATATGTTTTTTAAAAGCCTTTTATATATATATTATATATGAATCCTTCTTAATTTCCTTTTACTGCCTCTTCTCCTGCCGGGAAAATGCCGGAAGCTTTTACAATATCAAATATTTCCTTCTGGCTGGTAGTTGCCATGATCGCCGCCCGTTCCGCCTCCGTAATACGCGAAACAGGCCCGGCCAGGGACAGCGTCAGTTCTTCCGCACACCCATCCATGCCCGTTTCTCCCGCGGCAGCGGCGGCACAACGTTTTTCCCACTCTTTCCCGGCCACACGGGACACAATGAAGGCAAAAATCTCTTTGACCTCGCCGCAGAACTCCCGGAAATAGTCTCCATAGGCGTTGTGGGAACGGGAAGCGCAGCCGCCCCGGCAGATAAATGCGTAAGGGCAGGTCTGGCAGGCTTTCATCAGGTCCACGGTACGGGTACGCCATTTTGCCTTGCTGAAATTCCATAAGAACCGGTGCATGCCGGGCTCAATATAGCCCGCTACCTGGTCGTCTTTCCCTACCACGTCCCAGCAGGAATAGACCTTTCCGAAAGGATCCACCACCAGCATGCCCTGCTCGGCGCCGCAATACGCCGGCGAGAAATCCGGGTAACCTTCCTTTTTGAAGAGCATCTGCAGCCTGTCCCAGATCACATTGTACTGGCTCTGGCGCGCAACGGCTTCCTCCGCCGTAAAGCCCATCTTCATCATTTCGTCGATGGTATCCTGCTCGCTGATGTTCTTTTCGGGATGCGCGTCGTCGTTGGTCGCCTTAAAGTAATAGCTGAATTCACCGCGCTGCGTCTTCGCCTTGGGGTCGGTTTTCCTGAGTTCCGCTTCTTCTTTGGCCCGTTCCTCTTCTTTTGCAATAAAGCCCCGGGCCTTCAGGTCATCCACCAGGTCTTGCATGCCGTGCAGGTTCTCTTTGCCCACGTTCACCCGCAGGTTAATGGCAGTCCCCCGCTGCAGCGCCAGCTCCACATTTTTCAGGATGCGATCATAGGTGGGCAGGCCGTCCTTGTGGAGACGCCGGCGGTCATTCAGTTCCGCCGTGCCGTCCACCGTCACCTGCAGGTTTCCCACCTTGTATTCTTCCAGAAAATCCAGATACGCTTCCAAATCGTAGCCGTTGGTGATGGCGCCCATGGACAGCCCCAGTTCCCGGCATTTGTCGGCAATCTTTTTCACCACAGCGATGTTCTTCGCCAAAAACGGCTCTCCGCCGTAGAAGGTGCAATGCCCCAGCCCGTAGCCCCGGGCCTTGTAATCCTTCAGCGCATTGAAGATGGCTTCCATCACCTCATCGCTCATGGTGTTGTCCAGCCAGCCCTGCCCTTTCTTCAGCCGGTGCTGCTCAAAGCAGTACGGGCAGCGGAAGTTGCAGTCGTAGGTGGGCATGATGACCAGCCCCACGCCGCTTCGTCCGTAAACGGTCTTGTAGACGCGGGAAAGGAGCTTCAGGTCCGCCAGTTCTCCCGCTTCGTCTTTACGGGTGATGTGTCCGCGCAGCATGAGCCTTTCCCGCAACGCGGCGGACAATCCGGCAAAATCCCCCGCCTGCAGCTTGTCCGCGTCTTCCTTTTTTACTACGTCCACAGCGCCGTACAGGCCGTTCACCAGCAGCGCGTAACCTTCAATCTGTTTTTCATCCGTACCGACCAGCGGCAGGAAGATTTCATAAGCACTGAGTTTCATGATGCAAATCTCCATTCTTCTCTCGTGTTATTATCCGTATTCACTATGTTGAGGCAAACCTAATGTTTCAAAATGTTCCTAAGCGTTTCGGGAATCCCCGCCGCCGCGTCCTGTCCCGCCGCCAGCCCTTCCAGTTCCTCACCGGTAAGCTCGCGCTCGTCGTCTTCCGCCTCCGGAATCATCCGGCCTCGCTTTGCCACTTTCGCCTGAAATTTTCGCCACAGCCAATCGGTCTTGAAACCGGGGTTTTCGGATAAGAAATCTGTCTCACGGAACAGCCGGTCCATTTCCTCTGCACCGGCCATTTCCTCCGGGGCGTTCCCTTTCATCCTCTCCATGTCAGTCATCGTATTTCCTCCGTCCGCCGCGCTGTTGTTTTTCATTTATTATACAGCGCTGCGGTTATTGCCATTCATTGATACATACATCTTTTATTACTATATACAAGACACGCCTTACAAAATTGACGCACGTCTTAAAAATTTTTAATTTTATTCGTTTTCCGGCAAATTCATTCCGTTCCTTCGCCATATTCCTTGTCAATCTGCCGGCATTTGACAAGCAGTCGGTGATACTTCTGGCTTACTGCCGCGGCATTGGAGCCGGTAAGCTGCGCAATTTCCCCGTTGGTCAGCTCCAGTCCGTAACGCAGGGACAGGAACTCTCGTTCCTCATTCGTCAGCTTTTCCAGGATCCGGTATGCGCGCCGGTTTACCGGGTCTTCCAGAGTCCCTTCCTCATGCTCCTGCCAGCCGGAGTCCGGGGCTGGCCTTTCCGGGATCACCCATACGCTGATCTCGCGCCGGGTATGCGCGCTGGCGCGATAGTTCACCACCAAGTTATGGGCAATAGCGGACAGCCATGTGTGCACGCTTCCTCGCGCCGGGTCGTAGCCGCCGTAATGCTCCAGTGCGGCAAGAAACACATCGTCGGTCAGGTCCTCCGCCGTTTCCCGGTGAAGGAACTGCCCGTAAACGTAGTTATATATCCGCTTGTAGTATTGGCGATAGAGAAGGCCAAAGTCCGGCTTCTCCTCCACGCCACGCGTAAAACGCCCGGGTATTTTCGTTTTCAAAATGCCCCTCCGGAACAGTGAATTTCTGTCATCTTGTTTAAAATCAGTATACGACTCTGCAAATCCTTACTGTTTATTATATCAGAACAGATGTGAAAATATCTACAGCTGATTTTTTACCTTGCACCCGCGCACATCGGAAGGAACGAGAACCAGATTGAGGTTTATTAATTATAATATTCTTCGCTGTTCCAAACAATAGGGGTTCCAGAATGTCACGCTTGTAGTCAGAAAGCGGCTGCGGCGGGTGTGCGGGTCAGAAAAGGAGATCCTATTCAATACAGGGAATTATTTTACGCAGGAATGAGATTTATGGTATAATGAAATGGAAATTAAGCAGCGTCAATGTTGGAACACCTGCCATGCCGATGTGAGTCACCGACATGTAAATCAAAACTGTTGAAGGGGGATTTCATTATGCCGATTAACAAAAACGAATTGACAAAAGAACTGGTTATAAAGGCGATGCAGTGCAACAGTTCGGACGAACTCATGGCGCTGGCTAAGGCCGAAGGATTTGAGATTACAAAAGACGAAGCGGAAGCGTATTTTGCAGAACTGGCAGATGTGGAACTGGATGAAGCTGCTCTGAAGAAAGTGGCCGGGGGCGACTGCTGCTACAGTGAAGGCGAGCCCCCACAGATGGACCCTGGAAGTCCACTTTTTCATTGACGCTGACTAGGTTTCTTAAACACGCCCGCACAGGAGTGGACTGGAAGAGCTCATTTCTTTTGAAACGTGACGGAGTCTATCGTTTACATGCCTGCAAAAGGATTTTACTCAAGGAACCTACACTGATCCAAGCATTTGAAATTCGTTACAAAGTCGGAAAATCCATTTTTATCGGGCAGGATGACAAGGCCGGGCGCCGTTTTTATATTCAGAACGATGGGATCCGGACCGTGACTCCGGAGCATATGAATACGGTTCTTTCCGGCGGCATCGTCCCGGCATGCAGTATGACCGTATGGTGAATATTCGTAACTATCCGGATCTTGATAAAGAGAACAGCGAGCATATTATTGACTATAATGATGTGATTAAAAAGGCGTGTTCTGACAAAACCAGAACACGCCTTCGTACTTGCTTATCTGCCGGTTGCCGCCGTCTTTACCGATGCTTCGCTTAGCGGGAAAGCGGTAATATTAAAGTTAAAGTTTGTTTTTAGCTAAGTATTGTTTGATTTCTTCTACCAGTTTATCGCCATCATAATTTTTGAAAATTTTGATCATGCAGCCGCTGATCATCGGGTTCATCTCAAGCCCGAATTCTACAGCGCGGGTATCTGTTTTGAAACCGTAGCAACGTTTACCGATACCGTACGCGATGCCAAGTTCAACACTGGCGCCTTCATCGGGAACCCGGCCGTCTATATTCATAAAGATAATATCAGCTTTTTTTACCTGACCGGCATCCAAATCAAAAATCATCTTTATGAGTTCTTCTTCCGTCTTGCCATTTAACTGGGCCGCTTCAATACCGTCGCGCTGCGGTAAAAAGACCTGATACCCGTAATTTTCCAGTACTTTTGTGATTCTCAGATTAAATTCCTTCTCGGCCTGGTTAAACATCGGGCCGGCAAAATACACCTTTTTCCCGTGCCCTATGTTGCTGATGATCTTTGCTTTAAACGCATCTTCGCCAACGGTATTGTTTACATTACCGGCGGCGTTTGCGCTGACAGCAAATGAAAACGCCATAACTGCGCTCAGTAGTACCGTACTTAACTTCTTTGACATTTCTTTCATAAATTGATGTCCTCCTTTATTTTTATAGTTTTTTAATATATTCAAGACAAGCTTGGCGACCTGTATTTATTATTTTATATCAATCATTCCTATTATCCGCCTCCGATAATCCTTATAGTTTATTATATCAGAACAAATGTGGAAATATCTACAGCAAGTGTTCATATAATAATTATTATTTACGTGCATTTCAATAAAAACGGCTTTATAAAAAACCTGACGCGTTTTAAGCGCATCTCGAAACTGAAAAAAGTCAAGTATTATTTCTCTTTTTGTGGTATTTTATTTATAGGTAGTCATAGAAGGTTAAGGAGTACGTAGCATGACGGAGAACAGAGAAAACAAATTTACGCGGGAAGACATCACTGCGCTGCTTTGCGAGGTAGCGGCACAATACGCCAAGCGGAACGGACCTCCGCTGAACGTGTTGATTTATGGCGGCGCTGCGGCCGCTCTCCGGCATAAATTCCGGACGGCAGCTCACGACATCGACTATGCGCCCTGGGAGACCTCGTCCCTGCTTACGGACTGCGTGGATGCCGTGGGGAAAAGGCACGGGCTGTTTCGCCGCTGGATGCACAGGCTGGATCACTTTGCATCTTCCCCGCGCTTTCGCGAAAACTTTTTCCATCATGCCGATGCGCTCCGCCTGGACACAGAGTTGGGCAATCTTTCTTTTCTGGTGCAGGACTCTGACTGGCAGCTTGCCCGCAAGCTCTGTTGGTTTCGCCGTGACAGGAAAAATGACGGTCTGGACATTGTGGGCATCCTGCAAGAACGGGATGCCGATGCACCAAAGCAGGTTTCCCGGATTGTGCGGGATGTGTTCGGTGAGGGCACGGCATGTAGTACCGATGGAACGATGCTGCTGGCCGCCCTGAAGCGGGGTGTAAACCTTGGCGAACTGGCCGCCCGGCTTGACAGGCGTGCCCGGTATTATGAAAAGGTCTACAGCTGTCTGTTTCTCTTATTGAGCCAGAAAAATGTTTCTGCCGCCCGGGAAATCTGTTGGATGGAAAGTCTGTTCTGGAGGACGGAAGAGGATGTCCAATCTACGCTGGCACGGCACGGAATCAATCTTTCTCCTATCATCGTGAATCATATTGCCCGCGTGATGTTCGAACCGGAATTTTGGGATTTGCTGTAAAAGTGGTAGACGGAAATGAAACCATGTGGTAATATAAATTCAAACCACTGTTTTTATCAATAATATTGATTATGGAGGAAATGACCATGCCGATTAACAAGAACGAATTGACTGAAGAATTGATTCTGAAAGCCATGCAGTGTAAGGATGCAGATGAATTGGCTGCCTTGGTTAAAAATTACGGCATTGACATTACAAAGGAAGAAGCGGAAGCATATCTGACAGAGCTGGAGGATTATGAACTGGACGACACTCAGCTGAAAAATGTGGCTGGTGGCGAATCATTGTACGGCACATGTGATAATTATGTATATATTGACCCCACTGCCCCATCGTAATTTCAACTAACAGGAATCATTACGCTCTTTTTTGTAATGTACCCCTCACTTATAAAGCCGATTGAGGCTGGAAAAAGCCCGTTGGTGTTACGAGGTCAGGTAAACCCGGAGTTTCTATCACAACTCCGGGTTTTTCTTTTGAAAAAAACAGCGCAGCCTGTCAATCTGGCAAACTACACCTGTGTGCGTAAAACATTTCAAAGACCATCTTCCGGTTTTATTTTATTAAGTCTTATTTGGCATTAGAAAAAAACCTGATGCGTGTTAAGCGCACCAGGTCTAAGTTCATACAAAGAATTGGATTTGTCAATTAGAATTTTAGATTTACTTTCCCGCCAGTTTCTCCTGTTTGTCATGTTCCGCCTTACGGATATCCTCGTTCATGTCCTTGGCCAGGTTCAGGGACTGGAACTTCTCGTCGGCGGGCAGCAGCATGGCAAACTTGTCCGTCTTGTCCAGCTGGGCTTCGCCCTTTTTAACCGCCACTTCCAGAATATGGCCTCCATGTTTACGGTCATCGGAAATAAAATGGAAATGCCAGCCCGGCGTGTTCAGCCCGCCCATATAGTTGGGGCAGCACAGTCCCACCAGCGTACCTTTTATGTTTTTGTGGGTAAATTCCGTCTGCTTGCCTTTCAGCGCCTCTACCAGCGTGGGATACGGTTCCTGGCTGCCGTATTCACTGCGGAACAGGATGCTGGGGAATGTTGTGTGCAGCTTCACCACATAGAAACTGTTGGCTCCATGGGCTTCCACCACTTTGTTCAGGCGCTTTTCCAGATCCTCCTTGTCGGCGACATCCTGCAGGTCTACAGTAATGTCTTTATCGAAAAATGTCACGTTGGAGAAAGGAACCTTGTCCTTATCGTCCGCCACGACCACCCGGCCGTCGCCCAGGGCCTGGTACACCGTACCGTCCAGCACGATCATCTCACCGTTCAGGCCTTTGAATGTGCCGATACCGATATCACCCACGGAACGCAGCTGCTTTACCGTAACCGTACCGCCAAGATAACCCTGCGCCAGCGACTGCAGCAGCGCCACCTGCTGAATCGTTTCCCTGTCGGCAGGGGCCGCAGAGCAAACTGCGCCAAATGTCAGACCGGCGGCTAGACTGAGGCATAAACACTTCTTTTTTAAACTCATCTTTTCCACTCCCTTTCGGTTTTATATCTTTTAAAACTTGCTTAATATAAAATATTTTATTCTTTGCTGCTATTCGAAGAAAGGCTGGCTGTGTCATCGGACGAAGCTGTCTCGGACACAAAGCAGGCCACAAGTCCGTAGATGATAGAGGATCGTATCCAGATTTCCGTAAGTATATAGTCGGTGTATTCGTCGACGGACTCGAACAAAACGATATCAATATGGTACGACGCGGCAATCAGCATATCGAGGACTAATATGAACCACAGGTCGCGCTTGGTATAGTTCAGCCAGTCCTTTCGGGCGTAGAAATACGTCAGCGTGCAAAGCAACAAGACCGACAGCGTGCGGCACAGCAGCCCGATGGTGTGGTTGGCCAGCGGCGGCGGAAAGAGGATGTCACGCAGAAGCACCGTGACTCCAATGCATATCGAGCTCCAGTAATTGAACTGCTCTGTGGTAATGCAAACATTAAAAAAGTACATCCACATCATCACCAGACAGGCGATGTAAAACCCGTTGAGTACCAATTCGGGCCATGCTTCTGCCAGCCCAAAATGATAGACACCGTAAAGCATGATACCTACCGAAGCCATAGCGGACACGCCCGTGATCGCTACGTCCAGGATCCTGCGTTTTTCCGTAAATCTGATTGTCATCAAATCACCCTCTCATTTATATAATCAGTAACTCTCTGTAAAACAAAAATTTACAGCATCAGGTTCCTTACTCATTTCACTCACGGTTTCATTCTCCCCGTACAATAGTTTTGCATGATATATTTAATGGCGTTCATCCCAAACCGGCAAGGGTTCACCCAAAGTTTCGGAGCCGAATTTGCCTTCCCGGCATTCAAAATGATCAAAGGCCTTTTGGACTTTGCCAAAGCCCAGATAAAGAAGAGGCAGGTTGCAACATACCATCACGATATTGGCAAAGTCGCTGAGGTTCCAGAGAGCGCTGAGGTCGAAACCGGCAATGTTCGTGACCATGCCGAAGGCCAGCACTGCCAGATTTACCAGCCTGACTGCCGCTATGAAAAGCTTATTATTGGAAATCTGTCTGGCGCATATCTCAGAGAAGGACAGGAAGCCCAACAGGCAGGTAAAAGCGAAGATGCCAAAGCAGATGCTGATGACCAGCGTAGCAAGTCCATAGCTGGCTTCACTCCCCAGCATTTGCGCACAGGAAGCCAGAAATTTCTCCAGACGGCCCATCTTAAACCAGGCAGCCGAGCCATCCTTCATCCACGCCTGTCCCATGATGAGGACAAAGCCCGTCAGGGTACAGATAACTATGGTATCAAGGAATACGCCGATAGCCTGTATAATCCCCTGGTCGCAGGGGTGTTTGGCATGGGATACGGCGGCAGGCATTGTAAGGGTCCCCTGTCCTGCCTCGTTGCTCATCAGGCCGCGCTTGATTCCCTGGGAAAGAGCTATGCCCAGAGCTCCGCCGAAAACCGGTTCCGGATGGAAGGCTTCCGTTACCACCGCATAGAAAAACCATGGCAAACGCTCAAGGTTCATGGCAACCATTACCAGGACAGCAGCTACATAAACCACTGCCATGATGGGTACCAGCACATCGGTCAGGCGGGTGATGCGCCGGAGTCCGCCAAATACGGAAAAGGCGGTCAGCACCATTAGCAGCAGAAAGAATCCCCAGATCAAAGCACCACCTGCGGCAATCTCTGTTCCAGTTAGATTCTGCGTGACTTCCACCATGGCGGAAATGGTATTGAAACCCTGGGCCGGGATGCATAGCAGCGCATAGATGATATAAAGAAAACTCAAGGCGCCGCCTGTTATGGCTGCTCCTCCCAGAATCTTCCTGCCATAGCTGGGAAGACCGCCAACATATTCGTCCCCCTGCTTGTCCTTATATATCTGGGATAGTGTGGATTCCACAAAAGCCGTCGCCATGCCAAAAAATGCGGACAACCACATCCAGAACAAGGCGCCGGGGCCGCCGGTGGAAACTGCGCCTGTCACGCCCAAAATGTTCCCCGGCCCCACCCTCATAGCCGTGGACAGCAGGAATGAGGCAAGGGGGGTAATGCCCTGCTTTTCCTTTTGGCTATTTATGAGGACATTGAGTCCATACTTGAAATACCTGATTTGGACAAAGCGCAACCTGCAGGTGAAGTATATACCCGTTCCCACCAGCAGGATAATCACCAGCGGCAGTTTGCCTATGATGGGAAGTCCGGCATACCACGCAATGTTGGTAGGAAAATCCCACACCCAGTCTGCCAGCTCCTGGAACACAGCACATATGCTGCTTATCAATTCATACATATGTAAATCCCTTCGTTCATAATGATTTTAGTAAAGGACGCCGAAACTATCAAGCGTATAACAAGCGTAATGTGTAACCTGTGTTTTCAATCCGGTAAAATGCTATGTATGCCTTGATATCAGTTCCTCCGGTGAATAGAGGACAATGCCAAAATCCGCAAAGTCCTTCATGTTCCTCGTAATAATGCCATCGCATTTATTAGATTTTGCGCAGGTTGCCAGAAGGCAATCTTCAAAATCCCTGGCCTTTACCTGAAAGGCATTTAAAACATCGGTATTTGTAACCGTTAAAATCCGCACAATGTTCAGGACAGCATTGATCACCCTGTAAGTGTCTTCCACACTGCCCAGCGCTTTACGCGTGATATAAAAAATATCTGTAATGGCGGACGCAGAAACAAAACCCTGTATCCTGCGTTCTTCACAAAGCTTTAATACTTCTCTGGAATCAGTAAAAAACGGATCCCTGCGCAATAACACATCCAGAATGATATTTGTATCAATCATCAATCTCATATTTTGCCAGTCTCTCCTCCCGTAACGAATGACGGTCAGTATCCGGGAAAACCTTGCCCGCCAGGATACCGGCTATGGAATCGACAGCAGAAACATTGGGATTGATCATTTTAGCAACAGTCTTGCCATTGCGGGTAATATAGATATCTTCGGCAACAACCATTTCAAGGTATTTTCCAAAATTTAATTTAAACTCGGTCGCGGTAACCTGCATACGACTCCCTCCTTTCTTACCGATTCTATTTTAAACGATATAAAGAATATTTACAAGCAAAATCGAACGATTTTCTCCTTTCTTATAATAATATTAATCATTTTTAAAACAAAGGTACCGTCACTGTTTGCGCAGTCGTTTTTTGTCAATTGGAGTTTGATAATGACAATTACGCATTATCTGAACTGCTGCAGTTTATCTGGCGCTCCAATGTGCGGGTAAAGAATTCGGACAAGTCAGTGTACGTATGGATCCCGGACAGACGCATGCGCCAACTGCTCTTGGATTTCCGGCAGCGGCGCGGAAACAGAAGTAAGAAAACTGCTCACACAAATGCTTCAAAGGCCCGATTGCCGAACGGTCGCGAAAATTTGCGTGCCGTTCCCTTTTGGCCCAACCCCCTAAAAAACGGCCTGCCATTACTGACAAGCCGCATGTGAAAGCAAATGCCCGGTCTGTATAAATTTTAATGTTTTACAAATTACTTTAAGCGCTTATAACGCCGCTACCTCGCGCAAAGGGAGAGCGGTCGCTTCGGCGATTTCAGAATCCGACAACTTGCCTTGCTTCTTTAATGCTCTGGCAGTATCAAGCGCTTTTTTCTTTTCGCCTTTCTTTTCCGCATTTTTACACATAATCTTTAAATCCATTTCCCAAGTCACGTATCTCTCCCTCCAATCTGTATCGTTTTTCACACGTTTTGTCTCCGCGTCAATAGCCTGCGTAAATTTACTGTTCGCCCTGCCGCTATTCACATAGAAAAGGAAATCGGCCAGCGCCGCATCCTCTGCCTTATCCGCCGCCTTTGCGTTCAGGTAGATGTTTTCCGTCAAATCCCCCATCTCAAGAGAAGCGTCTTCCCTGCAGCGATAGGTAAAATGATACATCGGCAATCCTTTACCGAATGGATCAAAGGTGCAGATAAAGATAACGTAGGACTTGCGCAATTCCTGATAATCCATGCCCCGGCGCAGCATATCCATGCTGATCAGGCTCTGGTAATACCTTGTACGCAAAGGCAAGCCAGATACCACCTCTGCTTCGTCACTACCGGAATATACCGTACTGTTGTCGCCAGTCACCTGCATCTCGATGTCCAGCACCGTCCCTTCCCGATTTTCCACATACACATCAAGCCGTATGCCTTTACTGCTGATCCTCGCACTGTTGATATGTCGTTCTTCAATGAGATATCGGATATCCTTGATCTGTATGTGTAAAATCCTCTCAATCAAGTACTTGCAGAGCTTCTTATTCTTCAGCACCTCCTGAAACACATAATTATTCACAAACGTTAACGAATCCCAGTCTATTGTTTTCAAGCTTTACCTCTTTCCGACCGGGGCATCGCTTCCTAAGTTTTATTGTAGCACATTTCCATACCAAATTCTATGAAGTTTTGATGAAGTCAGGCAAAGAAATACGGGGCTGTAACAAAATAGCCCAATGAATCGGCATCCGAAAGGGTGCCGATTTTCTATGAGAAAAAGAAAAAAGAGAACCCGAAAGGCCTCTCCTTCTGGTATAATTTAAGTATGCAAACCCTCAAATTCAACCATAAAAATTATAGCAGATTTTCGACTGTAAGGCAACTGGTTTTACCATTGGATTACAGTCAAATGATTCCCGAAACAGAACCCGTGCGGTTACTGGACGCAGTA
>JAFZIG010000120.1 GCA_017554485.1 Acidaminococcaceae bacterium
AGCATTTCTATCCGGATCCCAGCTGCCCGGACTCTCTGTGAGCGCTTATATTGGCTTGATCTCCGTCTCAACGGTTTTGTGGTCAATATTAATTTTAAAAGTAGTTTAGCACCGGACAATAACTTCGTCAAACAGTTTTTAAATTTTCAAGAAAAATCTGTACAACGTTCTCCAATGTGTAAAGTATGTTACGGTTTTACCCAATCTGAACGCATACACTACGCTCACCTTTCCGACGATGTCACGATGCTTGTTTGTTCAAAGGATAACATCTGTTCTCAGAACACCTTGCCGACGATGAACCACATGCGCTGACGGCTCCGGGCTTCATCGGACATATTCGCGTCCGAACCGATACGCCGGGCATAATCGAACCGGGCGAACCAGTCGTCGGGCTTGCTGTAGGTCAGGCCGATGCCCCAGCCCTTCAGCGTCATGCCGTCGCCAGCTTCCTTCTCAATACGCACATGGCCTGCATCAAAATATGTGCTCAGCACAAGGCCTTTCACCGGCGTATGGTACCGCAGCTCCAGGGTACCCAGCACGCCTTCGTCTCCGGAAGCCTCGCCCTGAGGATAAGCCCTTACGCCCCGGGCGCCGCCCAGAATAATATGCTCCGAACTGTCCAGGTTGTTGGCCGCCTTCTGCCCGGAAAGCTTCAACAGCACGTCAAAATTCTTGCCGATGCCCTGCACCGCCGTCACATCCACCGTGCCTTTGGTGAAATGTCCCTTCGTTCGTCCCAGGGTGCCTAATTGATCCGCCATGTCCGAATCAGGAACCAGCGTGCCGGTATACACCGTAGCATTATACTGCACCCTGGAATGGCTGCTCCGTCCGAAACCGTCCAGCCCCAGATGTACTACATGGCTGTGCTTCTTCCAGGAAACGCCGAAATTCTTAAGCTCATCCGTGATATCCCGGTAATCATAACCGTAGGTCAGGGCCAGGGCGCTGCCGGATGTATTCCACAAGGTTGTCCTGCCATACAGGCTGTAGGTATCGGCTACGCCTTCCGCCCCTAAGGCGGCAAACTCATTCCCCAGATCGTAATCCGCCCGGCTGAAGCCTAATCCCAGCCTGGAACCGCTGCGCCCCAGAGTCGTTTCATAGGAAATATTATAATTGTGCTGCTGCTTGTTGGAAAGCAGCGCGCCAAGGTTCAGCCTGTCCCCCGTGCCGGACAGGTTGCGCACCTCGCCCTGCAGGCCGTAGCGGTAACGGCCCGCAGACTCGTTGCCGTAATTTTCACTGTATAAAACAACAGCTGTTTTCTTTTTGTTCGTTATCCGTACGGTAATGTCGCTGGTTCCCTGCTCCGCGCCGGGGCTTAACACGCCCTTCACCTCCACGCCGCTCAGGTCCCGCAAATTGTACAATGCATTTTCCACTTTGCCGGTGCGGATAATGTCCCCCGATTTCAGCCCGGCCAGCATCCTTTCCGCGGCCTTGTCCTTCAGCCTGCTTTCGTTAACAAGCCGCACTTTGCCGACCCGTCCCGGTTCCACCTTTACCAGCAGCCTGCCGTCCACCGCCGTCTGCTCCGGGATGTAGGCCGCAGCCGCCGGGTAACCGTGGGAACGGACGCAACGGGTGATATCCGTTACTGCCGCGTACAATTCCGCCGCGGTAATCTTTTTACCTATAACCTTATTGGTAATCGCCGCAATCTTGTCATCCTTAACATTAAGTCCCTCATGCTCCACCCGGATCTCCTGCAGGGTAAACCGGACAGCTTGGGGCGCTTGTTTATTATCCGTATCCACATTTTCCAGCGACACCTGCTGCCTGGGCAGGGCGCCCCGGATGCTTTCGCCTGGCTGGGGTACGGCAGTGGCCGCATTCACCGCAAACGGGAACGAAAGTGCGCAAAACAGGGCGAGGCTGCCGTTAATAATGACACTTTTAGAAAGTGTTCCCCTGGCAATTCTCTTATTCATTTTCCGCTGCCTCCTTCTCCCGTTTTCTTTCTTCCGTGTCAACGGCTTCATCCGTTTTCTGCCCCATATCTACAGCCGCGTTCAGCTCACCGGCGTTTTCCTGCCAGGTGCTAACCTGTTCCGCCACTTCCTGGGTCGTCATGAAAGACGGCTGTTCCATGCCCGTATTTTCAAAGGAACTACCCCTGTCCATGTCAACCTGAAGGATCCCCTGAGAAACCGCAAACCCGACAGAGGCTCCAACCTCCTTATCCGACGCCTGTTCCATCGCGTCATCCACCTCGGTAATCTTGATATCCTCTGCAGCCGTACCTTTTGCGTCAGGGATCAGGTCAGACACCGTCACGTCCTCCACGGAAGCAGGTTTAGCAGTGATCACAAAGGCATTGGCATTGGACGCCGCATTGCTGAAGGTATAATTCAAGCCATAGTCGCCACTGGCGCTGCCGTTAAGGGTTCCGGTAATGCCGTAGCTTCCTGCAGTTGTCGCGGAAGGATCGGACAGGGCGAACCGAAGCGTGTCGCCGCTGCCGATGGTCTCCCCTGCTACAAAACCTGTTACGCTACCGGTAAACGTTGCAGGCGTCGCAGCGCCTTCCTGAATGGTCACACTGTCCGCCACCAGTTCCAGCGCTTTGCGATTGATAACGCCAGCGCCTGTTGTAGTAGTCTCAATACTATAGTTGTTCGCTTCATCGCCTGTCAGTGTTACACCGGTGTAATTAACGGTTCTGGTTCCTGCGTCTTTTTGGTCATAGGCAGCCAAAGCGCTGACACTCACTTTGCCAGCATCAACCGCTTCCACGCCTTTTAGTGTACCGGCGCCTGCAGTGGCCTCTGTGGTTCCGTCATAGGTCTTACTGATGTCCGCAAAGGTCGCGGTAAGGACTTTCGGATCAATGGTGCTAGTCGTATTGTTTTCATAGCTGATGTTGTAGTTGCCACTGTTTGTTCCGTCAGAGATCGTTGCGCCAGATACGGTAACAACCTTGCCCGTTCCCGCATTCTTATCTTCAAACGCGAACACTCCGCCGCTCGCGCTGTCGCCGGTGAAGATCGTGCCGGACTTCACTTTCAGTTTTCTACTTGCCTCCGCGACATCTGTGGTTCCGTCATAGGTCTTCTTCACATCTTCCGCCGTCAGTGTCACGTCTGCTTTGTTAATGGTGCTGGTCGTATTGTTTTCATACGTGATGTTATAGTTACCGCTGTTTGTTCCGTCAGAGATCGTTGCGCCAGATACTGTAACAACTTTGCCTGTTCCGGCATTCTTATCTTCAAACGCGAACACTCCGCCGCTTACGCTGTCGCCGGTGAAGATCATACCGGACTTCACTTTCAGTTTTATACTTGCCTCTGCAATATCTGTGGTTCCGTCATAGGTCTTCTCCACATCTTCCGCCGTCAGCGTCACATCTGCTTTTTTGATAGTGCTGGTCTTATTGTCTTCATACGTAATATTGTAATTGCCGCTGGTGTCCGCCCCAGTGTCCTTATCGGTGATCGTTGCGCTGCCGGAAGATACCTTAACGGTCTTATTGCCATCTCCCGCATTCTTATCTTCAAACACAAACTTACCGCCGCTGAGGTTATCGCTGTCAAATATGATACCGCTACCGTCTTTCGCTTTCAGTTTGCCGTCCGCCTTCGCGACATCCGTGGTTCCGTCATAGGTCTTTGTTACATCTTCCGCCGTCAGGGTAACGTTTGCTTTATCAATTCTGCCATTGTTCTCCGCCGTCATTGTCGTTGAGGCAAGCACATAGTTGGCCGATTCATCTCCGTCAGTTCCCGCTCCTAACGCAAGACCGCTGTAATACACCGTCTTATCAGGATCTTTATCAGAATTACTGGCGTTCTTGTCCGCATATGTCGCCGTGCCGCTTACGCTTACTTTTTTCTCTTCCCCTGCAACTACCCCTGACAACGTCCCTTTCCGGCTCGCAACGACATATCCCAGTTCATCCACATCATTCACCGTTCCGTCATAGGTCTTCCGGATAGGATTAAAGGTTACGGTCAGTTGTTTCGGTGAAATCGTACCCACACCGGTTCCGTCAGCCTGTATCACATAGTTCTCCGCCTTGTCGCCGGACAGCGTCAGTCCCGCATAAGTCACCGTCTTATTTTCCCCGACATTCTTATCGCTATACGTCGCCGAAGTTGTGCCAACTGCCAGCTTTGTCCTGTCCGCATCCAGGATGCCCGACAACGTGTCCAGGGTCAGCGTAGCAGCGTCGGTTCCGTCGTAGGTCTTGCTGATGTCCGCAAAGGTCGCCGTCAGCGCCTTCGGCTGAACGATAAGCTTCATATCAGCGAGATCATAACCGTCCTGGAGAGAATACAGTAATTTCTTATCCTCATCATCTTTCAGCATATTGACAACGCCTGCATCTGTTTGAGAGTTTGCATAATTATCCCAATTTGCATCAAACTGGCCTGACTTTTTAATATTGCCATCATCAAACTGCGGATCATTTTTTGGCACCTGGTGCGGACTGCCATCATATTCATATACTTTTACCAGGTCTTTCGGTTTTAAGAACGCGGCCAGCAGCGGCGTGGTCTGCCCATCATAGATACGCCAGGTTGTTCCCGCCCCGCCTGCTGCGGAAATACTCCAGCCGCTGAAAGTACTAATGTCGCGCAGCTTCGAATCTGTCATTTGAGTACCGCCATACTTATTATCGTTGCCCCGGCTAAAATACGATGAAACGACCTTCTTTTCACGGTCGCCGCTGATATCAGGAGAAACACAGCCAATAATACCGCCGCTATTACCATTAGTTGCCCAAATTGTACCGGTATTAAATGTATTCTCAATGTAATGATCTAAGTTATTGCCTTCCACTAACCCGACAATGCCTCCCACATTGTTTTGGCCTTGAAGCATGTATTGTGTTTCTTGAAAATCGCCTGTCTGATAGTTGTAGGCATCCTTAATGCTCGCTGAACTGCCATTTAATTTCCCGGCAATCCCACCTACATTTAGATTACTTTTATCATTATTACCAACTTCACCAGTATTATAAACTTGCGCAATCGTCCCTTCATTCACTCCTGCAATACCACCAACATTAACACCCGTACCAGAAGCGGTGATTGTACCGGTATTATAAGCCATTTCTATTGACGAACTGCTTCCCCGATTTTGACCTGCTATGCCTCCGACATCTTGCTGCCCGTAAACACCGCCTGTATGATACACGTTCCGGATCGTACCTGTATTGATACCGACAATACCCCCGACGCACTTTTTATTGACATTTATATTTGTATTTACTCCAACATTTTCAACCGTGCCCCCGTTAATGCCAAACAGACCTATGCCCTCATTCACGTCCGTTGATGATATAGAAGGATCGCCGATCGCCAAATTTTGAACTTCATAGTTCAAACCGTCAAACTTTCCTTTAAACACAATCTCATCATTTTGGGAGTTCTTGTATCCTATCGGTTTTAACTTGATTTGAGTATTGCCGTCATTAAGTTGAATAAGATTGGCCAGCATGTAGTTGCCGGGCATATTTGTTCCGTTACTATCCGTGAGGTTGTTCTGCATGTTCTGCAGCTCATAGCCGTTGCGGACCAGCATGTATTTGGTTGGCGTAATGTAGGTATTCCAGTGATTGAACGCGGGTATGGGTACATTTGTGTACTGACCGGCGTTGATACCTTCCACTGCTTTGCCATTAACAGTCCCGTCCGTACCTACAGCAAATCCCAGATGGATCTCGCCCTCATTTCCGGTCGCGGTATTGGCATACAGAATAACTGTATCGTTAGAGCCATCCGCCTTATCATGTGGCGTGCCGCCGGTAATATCGCCATTCGTAAGCGTACCGCCCTTCGTCACGTCCGCCACGTTTTTGAAAGTAATATTCCT
>JAFZIG010000121.1 GCA_017554485.1 Acidaminococcaceae bacterium
ATCGGACAGACTGCGCCCCAGCATCTGGTACCCGCCGCAGATGCCAAAGACCACCGTGCCGTTATTCGCCTTATGCAGCACGGCGGTTTCCAGACCGCTTTGCCGCATCCACTTTAAATCATCAATGGTATTTTTGGTTCCGGGCAGGATGATCATATCCGGATTTCCTAACTCGTCCGCACTCTTTACATACCGGAGGGATACCCCGTCAATCAGTTCAAACACATTGAAATCCGTGAAATTGGACATGCGCGGCAATTTCACAACAGCAATATCAATCAATGCGTTCTTGCTCTTTACCTGGGTCAGGCGTTCCGACAGACTGTCTTCATCTTCAATATCAACATTTAACATAGGCAGAACGCCAATGACCGGGATGCCGGTCTTTTCTTCCAGCATATCCAGACCGGGCTTCAGGATGCTGACATCCCCGCGGAATTTATTGATAATGATGCCTTTGACCATGGCCCGTTCTTCCGGGTCCAGCAGCATCAGTGTTCCATAGATAGAGGCAAACACGCCGCCGCGGTCAATATCGGCCACCAGCAGTACGGGAGATTTTGCCATCCTGGCCATACCCATGTTGACGATGTCCTGGGCTTTCAGGTTAATTTCCGCCGGGCTGCCGGCGCCTTCGATAACCATGATATCGCTTTTGTCCGCCAGTGTATTATAAGCCTTCATGATATCGGGAATGAGCTTTGTCTTAAATTTGTAATATTCTACAGCCGGCATCGTACCGATGGCCACACCGTTGACAATGACCTGGGAGCCACTGTCGCTGGTGGGCTTCAGTAAAATCGGATTCATCAGCACGCTGGGTTTCACTCCCGCGGCCTCTGCCTGCACTACCTGCGCCCGTCCCATCTCCGCGCCTTCGGCTGTAATAAAAGAGTTTAAAGCCATATTCTGGGATTTAAACGGATTCACCCGTTTCCCGTCCTGGTGAAAAATGCGGCACAACGCCGCCGTAACCAGACTCTTACCCGCATTCGACATGGTCCCCTGTATCATAATTGCTTTAGCCATTCTGTTCACTCGCTTTCATTAAAAAGTCAACTATATCACGGTATGTTTTAATATTGCCTGTGTGTTTATGCCCTGCCTTTGTTTCCGCAGCGATCACCGGCCCCCTGCCGCGGGTATGCTTGCCCGTAACACTGCTGGTAACATGATCACCGCAGATCACGATATGCAGAGGCTCTTCTGCTGTATCCAACAAGGGCTCCAAAAACTCTTTATCGATACGGGAAATAAACTCAGCCTTTCCCTCATAATCATGACGGTGGGCTGCTTCATCGGTCCCGTTAAAATGCGTCATCACAAAAGGATACTGCGCCAGCATATTACGGGTAACCGCCAGCTTCTCCCGTATATTTGTATCGGTATCCGCAGTACAGTACGAAAGTTCCGGAACTTCCATCTTCAGTGCCTTACCGATACCTCGGACGATTTCCGTCTGGCAAACCAGGGCGCCTTTCATCCCGTTCAGGTTCTCAAAAGACGGCATCTCCGTCCGGCAGGATGCGCCCCAGGGATATAACTTATACGTCAGTTCGTTACGGTTGTACTGCTGCAGGATCTTGTCCGTTTCCTGCATGAACACCTTCATGGCAAGGGAAGAGGATTTCAGTTCGGCCAGCAGTTCATCCACCGGCAGGCCCATGCTTTCGTGAGGCGGCGCGGTCTGGATCCGCAGCACATTCTCATTCCGGTCCATAACCAGCAGATTGCGGTAACCGGATAAATGGATAAATTCGATATCCGGAGTCAGGGAACTGAACTTCCGGGCCATAGTCCCGATTTCCCTGGAGGTAAGTCCCATTCCGTTGAAAGAAACCAGACGGCCGCCGCTGTCCTGGGAAATTACATTACAGCGCAGTACCATCTCGTATTCCGATACATCCCGGTTCTGTGCCAGTAATTCCAGATAAGCCCGGTTGTCGGGAAACGCTTCTTTCGGGACACCCAGAAGCCGCAGTATACACGTCAGGCTGCCCGGTACTACATCCTCTTCACAGATGCTGACCTGGGAAAGCGTCCCCTCCCTGATCAGCCTGTCCATCTGGGGATGGAAAGCACGAGTAAAAGGAGTCTGCCCGTTCCAGGCAGGAATCGGGTCATCCCCTAGCCCGTCAATTAATATAATTAAAGAGGTCATGTTTTACGAGTTCCTTCATGATTCTTATCAACTTGCGGTTATCCCGGCGCGTTTTCACGGCAATCCGGTAATAACCGGCAGACAATCCGCGGTAATTGGAGCAATCCCGAATCAGGATACGATGTTTCTTTAACTTGTCCGGCCAGGGATAATTATGCAGCGTCTTTATCAAAAGATAATTGGCAGCTCCTTCAAATACCTTGAGACCTATCAGACGCAACTGGGTAATCAGGTACGCCTTTTCCACGGCAATCAGTTCACGGGTTTCCGCCAGATAATCCCTTTCATCCAGCGCAGCAATGCCGGCCGCCTGCGCCAGTGCGGAAACATTCCAGTCCTGCCCGCAAGCATACAGTTTATCGATCAGGGACGCATCAGAGGTCAGGCAAAAGCCCAGCCGTACTCCCGGTATCGCGAAAATTTTGGTAAATGCCTTCAGGATTATCAATCCCGGATGACCGGCCAGCTGATCAAGCAAACTGAATGATTCCCTGTCCTGCACAAAATCCATAAAGCATTCATCCACCAGCAAGGGAATCTGCAGTTCTTCGCAATGCCGCAATACCGTTAAAAGCAATTCTTTATCCATCAGTTTTCCGGTTGGGTTATTGGGGTTGCAAAGCACGACCATCTGGGTGCGTTTGGTGATCGCTTTCAGGATCTCCGGGGTAACCGCAAAATCATTTTTTTCATTTAACGTGAAATAATCAATCTTACTGCCTGCCGTCAGCGCCGCTTTTTCATAATCAGCAAACGTCGGCGCCAATACCAGCGTACGTTTGGGCTGCAATGCGGTCATGATCCTGAACAGCACATCCGCCGCACCGTTCCCGCAGTAAATCATCTCTGGAGGAAGAGAAAGAAACTGGCTGATTTTAGCACGAAGTTCCCTGCAAAAGGGATCCGGATAATTCACGCTGTCTGCAACCGCTGCCTTAATAGCGCTGCGAACACCGGCAGGTATTCCCAGCGGATTTATATTCGCGGAATAATCCAGCATATCCTTATCTCGTTTTAAAGAAGGATCACTGTAAATGTCACCGCCGTGAACATATTCATACATATATCAGTACTCCTTTAACGTATGGTATGCAAAGTCCCAACGCAAGCAGAGAAATTTTGTAGCATTGCGTCAAAGGAATTATAGCAGAAACAATCAAAAAACAACAGGCCGACTGCCTATCCAGCCGCAAACAGGTAAAGAGCCCGCAACAGGCTAAAGACTAGAAGACCGGTAATCGACGTGAAATACATCAACAGGTTCATCTGCTTTATGTGTATGGAAGCAGCCTCCTGCAAATCGTCCCCTATGGTTTCCTTATGCACCAGCTTGCCAAAATAATAATGGTCGCCGCCCAGCATCAGATGCAGGGCGCCAGCCGCTACGGATTCCGTCTGGGCCGAATTGGGACTCAGATGGTGATACCGGTCCCGCCAGAATATCTTCCAGGCATTTTTTGTGTCCAGTCCGGTAAAAAAACTGGCTGCCATCATACAAAAAGCACAGATGCGCGCAGGAATAAAATTGGCTATGTCGTCCAGTTTGGCAGCATAACGGCCAATATACAGGAATTTTTCATCCCTGTAACCAATCATGCTGTCCATGGTATTGATGCCTTTGTATAAAAAAGCCAACGGCGCGCCACCGATAAACATATAAAGCATAGGAGCTAAAATGCCGTCCGCTGTGTTCTCCGCAATTGTTTCCACTGCGCCTTTAACAACTTCTTCTTCAGAAAGCTCCGCAGTATCTCTCCCGACGATCCAGGAAAGCATCTTTCTTCCCAAATGCAGGTCATGGGCTTCCAGTGCATCATAGACCTTCATACTTTCATCCCGCAGGGAACGGGTACAGAAAATCTGGTAACACATTACGGTTTCTATTGCAAAGCGCAGCCAGGGATTCACCTTTTCTGCCGCAAACAAAATCAGATACGGAACAGAAAAAGATAAAAAGCAAACAACAAGTACGATGACAAAACCGCCCCGCAGCAACTGGTCCGGATCGGTTCCGCAGGCAGCGCGGACACGTTTTTCCAGCCAGCTGATCAGGTTGCCGATCAAAATAATCGGGTGGGGCCAGCCGTGGGGATCGCCGATCGCCAAATCTAAAAGAAAGCCGCAGACGATGGCGCCTAACAACATCATATAACATACACCTCTTTGAAAGGTATAACGGTAAGTAAACTCAAATCAAACACAAAACCATTACAAAAAACAAAGGTCATCTTTCAGAATCACGTTTTTGATAACGGATACAGGCCTGCACGAAATTCTCCGCGAAACCAATGTTACCCCACAGGTGCAGATGCGGGTAGCCTGCATATAACGTGTCGTTTGCCTGAGCTACAGGCCACGAAATTGATTTTCCCGCTTTCTGTGCCGTAAAAGCCGTACCGTTCTGGTCGCTGTCCGAATAATGGAACTCATGGGCATGGATCGAATCACCGGCTTTACACAATACATTATCCGTATTCGCTGTCATATTGACATAGCCGAAACGCACCAGCTTATCCGTCATCCAGCAGTTTCCCTGCACAGCGCCTATCCAGGGATATACTGTATCATTGTCCCTGTACCCTTCCATCAGATACATGAAACCGCCGCATTCTGCATAACACGGAAGACCGTCTGCAAGTTTTGCACGAAGTTGGGCCAGTAAAGAAGTATTTTCACTTAACTGCTTTGCATATAATTCCGGATAACCGCCGCCTAAAAAGACACCGTCACATTTCGGCAGTTCAGTATCCTTTAAAGGACTGAAGGGGATAATTTCCGCCCCAAGCATTGCCAGCAGATCCAACGAATCCTGGTAATAAAAGCAAAATGCCTTATCCTGGGCCACCGCAATGTTAACCTTACCTAAGGGTTTAATGGCCAACGGTTCATATTCCAGCGGTTCTGCCGTCTGGGCTAGGGCCATCAGGCCTTCCAGGTCAATGGATTCAGCCGCCTGTACAGCCAGACGCTCCACAATGGTTTCCAGTGTCCCAATCTCCCCTGCGGTCACAAGGCCCAGATGCCGGCTTTCCAGATTACATTCCGGCAGGTGCGGAAAATAGCCCAGCGCCTTTACACCGGTTTCCTTTTCAATCACATCTTTGTAAAACAGATATGTCATCTGTTTTACATTGTTTAAAATAACGCCCTGAACATTACAGTCTGTACGGAACTCTTTAAAGCCTTTCACAAGGGCAGCCATGGAAACAGCCGCTCCTTTTCCGTTTATAACAAGTACTACAGGCGCTTTAACCGTACGGGCCAGATCGTAAGCGCTGGCTTCCGTGGTTTTTCCCATGCCGTCATAAAAACCCATGGCGCCTTCCAGGATTGCCACATCAGAACCCTTGCTGTTTTTTGCCAACAGGCGCTTCACATTTTCCGGACCGGTAAGAAATAAATCAAGGTTCCGGGATTTTGCCCCGATCACCTTTGAATGGAACATAGGGTCAATATAGTCAGGGCCGCTTTTGAAAGCGGTAACCCGCAGCTTTTTATTTAACAGGGCCCGCAGCGCGGCGCAGACAACCGTGGTCTTGCCGCTGCCGCTCTGGGGCGCCGCAAACAACAGCCGGGGAATGTCCAGGAAAAGCGTTTCCGCCATGTTTACACCCTTTCTTAAAGAATTAATCATACCATTGTATCAATCTTTTTTCACTGCCGTAATAATGTAAATCGGATTCTGCGCCATCATCAAATTATAACGGCCAAGCTTTTTATTATAAGCGGACGC
>JAFZIG010000122.1 GCA_017554485.1 Acidaminococcaceae bacterium
CCGGACAATGCCGATCCGGATATCCAGTATGCGGATGACATCGAGTTCGATGTCCTGTACCCTGATCCTGAACTGACCTTCACTACGAAGATGGCGGATATCCCGCTTGCCATTCAGGAACAGATCTTCGGCAACAACCTTGATGACAATGGCGTTCTGATCCGGACTTCCACGGACAAGCCCCCTTACTTCGCGGTCGGCTTCAAGAGTGAGAAGTCCAACGGCAAGTTCCGCTTCGTGTGGCTGTACAAAGTGCGGGCGAAGCCCCTCACTGAGAACTATGCCACCAAGGAAGGAACGACCATTAACCGCCAGACCGGTGAGGTTGAGTGGACCGCGATCAAGCGCACCCATGATTCCCGGTACCAGGCTGTTGCCGATGAGGGTGAAAACGGCTTCACCGCCGCCATGGGAGAAACCTTCCTGACGAGCGTGTACACGCCCAGCTTCACCCCGTGATCCCCATAAACCCCGCTGCCGTATGGTCATAATGCTATACGGCAGCTTTTTATTCTGTGATGGAGGAGAAAAACATTATGATCACATGCACTCTTGGGGAAAAGAAATACACGGTTGACTTTGTTTCCGGCAGGGCGCTGCGGGAAATGGAACCTGCCACGAAAATGTACGGCAGGCTGGTGCGTCTCTCTCAGGCCGCGACCGAAGGTCAGGACATTACCGGTGAACAGCCGACTGTCCCGGATGCGCTGGACACCATGGTGAAATGGTTCTGCATCCTCTTCGGGAACCAGTTCACGCCGGATGAAGTCTATGATCACTATCCCGCTGACCGGCTGATGCATGATATTGCGCTGGCCCTGATGGCGGTACAGACCCAGACTACCGAGGTGCTGGATTCTTTCCCTACGATTCCGGTGACGCAGGAAGCGGATCAGATTCTTCAGGAACTGGAGAATCCGGAACCCTGACGCTGCCGGAATATGTCTATGCCACCTATAACGAACTGATGAAAAACGGTTGGCGGATGATGGAAATCGACGAAATGGACATGCTGGGTTTCCTGCGTCTGCGGGCATGGGACGCCCAGCGGGAACATGAAAAGAAAAAGCCCCGCCAGCGCTTCATTGATGAAGTCTGGCCGGGGATGAAACCGGGATGATGCAGATCAACAAACTGGATTTATCGAGATAACTTCTCGATTGCTTCGTCCTCCGTTGCAACAAAGAAAACATCCTTGCCTTTGTTGCTTTCATAGATGAAATCTTTCAGTGGCTTACTGGTATAGTGTGAAAAATCTCCATAGATAGCAACTCGTCCTCCGTAATTGATGTACTTTTGCAAAATTTCTCCTGCAAGCCCTGTACTAAGAATAAAGAAATCCTCTGCAATCATCTTCTTGTTGATAACAATGTTTTTTGTCTCTGCATCATATTTTGCAGTCATCAACAAATCCAGTGCGGATTGAGAATCTGTAATCACTTTATCCTCACTATCTATAACAGCGCATATGATGCCGTTCTTTTCAACTTTTCTAATCTTCATTTCACTAATTTCTCCATTACAAATTGCGAGTTGTCGAGCCGAAGCTCCTAACCAATATTCTACCATTTTCCCCGAATCTCCTGCAATCAAAGAGAGGTGAACTTTTATGGCTGAAACCCTGCGCGA
>JAFZIG010000123.1 GCA_017554485.1 Acidaminococcaceae bacterium
GACTATACGTCAGGCGATGACAAGATCAAGTTAGTGACGGGCAGCATCAGCCAGACGGAGGTAGTGGACGGCACAGACGTGAAGTTTACGATTGGCGACGGAAGCATCACGGTGAAAGGCGGCGTGGGCAAGGCAATCAGCTTGCAGGACAAGAGCGGTAGTTATACGGTATATGCCGGGAACGGACGGGTGAACGGCGGCGACGGGGATGACAAGTTATATGGTGGTACAGGAAACGACACGCTGGCAGGCGGAGCCGGAAATGATGTACTGGTAGGCGGAGCCGGTAGTGACACGCTGACAGGTGGTTCAGGTAATGACACCTTTGTGTATGGATCCGGAACTGATACTATTACGGATTATACTAACAACGAAAATGAAACAGATACTGTGCGAATTGAGGGGACTACCGTTTATAATGTAGGGTCTTCCACTAGTAATAATTCTTTCGTGGTACTTACGAGTAACGAAGGGCAGGTTTGGCTGACCGATGCACTTGGAAAACCGGTAAGGATTGAAGACAATCACGGTATGTATACTGTTTTATACGATCCTTCTAATTCGACAAAGACAATCACATTAGATGATGACTTTGCCGGTAGTAGTTTTGATGCCAGTGATCTTACCTTTGCTAAAGTAATTGATGCTTCCGGCATGACGAAAAATATTACCATTACCGGTAATGCAAACAGTAATACTATGTACGCAGGTCAAGGTGGCAGTACATTATATGGCGGTGCCGGTAGTGACACGCTGACGGGTGGAGACGGTAACGATACCCTTTATGGCGATGCAGGTGGTGACACGCTGACGGGTGGAGACGGTGATGATACTCTCTACGGTGGAGCAGGCGGTGACACGCTGACAGGTGGTTTGGGTAATGATACCTTTGTGTATGATTCCGGAATTGATACTATTACGGATTACACTAACGATGAAAATGAAACCGATACCCTGCGAATTGAAGGTACTACGATTTCTGATATATGGGAGAGCACTAGTACTAATAGAGTGCTGGTAAATACGAGTAACGGCGCTCAGATTAAACTGAACGATGCTGCTGGCAAATCGGTACGAATTGAAGATAATCATGGCGCTTATACCATTTCAAGCATTTCATCCAATCCGACAATTACAATAGGCGATGATTTTTCCGATAGCAGCAGTAGTAGTTTTGACGCCAGTGAAGTTGCTTTTGCCGATGTAAAAGTAATTGATGCTTCCAGTATGACGAAAAATATTACCATTACCGGTAATACGAAGAACAATATTATACATACTGGTCAAGGTAGTGACATATTGTACGGCGGTGACGGCAATGATACACTGTATGGTGGGGCTGGTAACGATAACCTGTACGGCGGAGATGGCGACAATCACCTCTATGGTGGGGAAGGAAATGATACCTTCTGGTATGAAAGTGGCAAGTACACGATTCATGATTACGAAGTTGGTAATGACACCATTCGGTTTGTTGCTGCAGACGTCACCAAGAGCGAAGTTCTGGGAAATGATGTGCTGTTATCGCTGTCCAATGGTGGTAAGATTACAGTTAAGAACATGGCTGGGCAAACAATGAATTATATTGATTCTGCCGGTGCGTCGCATTCTATCAATTTCGGAACCGAAACTGTTACGCAGCAAAGCGTTATCAAAAAATTTATGTTGTCCCTGGATGATTACACCACATTTTTAAAAGAAGCAGAAGGCACAAATGTAATAGATGCAGAAGGTGCACTGGATACCGCTGTTACTTATGCATCTAACGGTGTGTTTGAATCGTGGAATGATTTGATTCAAAGATTTGTAGGAGCCGTTGAAAATTATGGCGCAACGACATATAATGCCTCCAAAGAGTTTTTAAAATCTGTTTGTGGAATTGATTTAGATAATCTGGACACGGGGGCTATTATCGGTTCTGATGCCGGTGGAGCTGAAAAAACAGCAGATAGTATTGTGCCTGAAAGTGGAACGATTGATCCGGTAGGTACAGCCACAACATCAACGATTAATGGCTTGACGCTCTATTGGGAAAGATCGGATGAGGAAATGCAGACAAGAATGCAAGACCAGAAGTATCTGGGGAAAGACGCAAATGGTAATGATATTATAGAGACCGTACCCACCTGGTGGTATAATGGGGGAGGCGATGTTGTACAGCAAACCGCTATTGCAGACAGACTTAACACATGGTGGGCCGGCGAAGGCTTAAATCTGATTGAAGAATCCTATGGTTTAAATTTTGAGGGTGCGACGGTAAAAGATATTGATGTGAGATTTTATAACGATGATAAGTATGATAGTACTACTTTAGCTAAAGTTAGATCTACTTATAAGAATTCTGGCTCAAATATAGGTGAAACATACGAGCTGAGGTTACAAATCAATATGAAGTATTTCAACAGTATTGATTTTTCAAATGGGGATAACGTGAATGGTGATCCTGGTGGTAATAGTAACTATTATCTTGATCGTGTCCTTGCCCATGAGTTTACCCATGCTGTTATGGCAGCAAACATAACTGGTTTCGCTTATCTGCCAGACTGTTTAAAGGAGGGACTAGCTGAACTGGTTCATGGTATAGATGATGTTAGAACTTCAAAGATTAAACAATTAGGACTCGCTGCTAAATCAAATACATTGTTAGGCGTTTTATCTGATATGTCCAACAATAATGGAGTTTCCGAAGATTATTATGCCGGCGGTTACATGCTTATGCGCTACTTTGCGAAACAGGTGGCAGATTATTGGAACGAGGGGTCGGCGAGCCAGTCTAACGGTATGTTGGTTTTGTCGGCGATGGATGGAAATGCAAGTGCAAGCTTGCCGGATATGCCTTCTTCAGTTACGGAGAGTAACGCTAGTGTAATGGATATGGCGTCTTCGGTGACAGACAGTATTGCTAGTACACTGAATATGGCATCCGTTCAGGCTGCTATGTTGGACTTTGCGGATCCCTTCATTTCTGATTCTTTAACCGAAATGCAGCAGGAAGAATCCAAGAACGATTCCCTCTTTATCACGGGTAATGTGTAAGAGGATAATAGAGTTGTGAGGTAAGATATCTATGTCAAGTCATCAGGTGTTTTTCTGTTTCGAGTACAACAAAGATGCGTGGCGTGCTGCTCAGATTCGTAATGCATGCAAGGGCAGTCTTGATGTTTTGGCAATGGATCGTGATTGGGAAGAGGTCAGGGTAAAATCGGATAGCGCTATTAAAGAATGGATTGATGCGCAGATTGCGTTAAGTACCTGTGTTGTCGTGCTCATTGGTTCGACTACGGCATATCGCAAATGGGTTCTGTACGAGATTGAGAAGGCGTATGAGCTGCATAAAGGGCTGTTGGCATCTATGTTCACAAGATCAGGAATGTAGTGGGCGACAGGACTGGTAAGGGAAATAATCCGTTTGATAATGTGTTAACGCATACGGGTGAAAAACTGTCTGCCTATGTGACTTGTTATGACTCGCCGCGCTTGAGCAGTGATGCTGTTTGTAAGGATATTGCAGAGCATATGGAAGAGTTGGTGGAGAGTGCGGTGAGGAAGAAGATGTAGTGATAAGAATACCCGGCCACGCCTGACGGTGTGGCCGGGTATAATAAAATGTGAGGATCGGCATAATTATGAAGGGTAAGACAGATTTTATTTTGTATGATTTTGACGGCATCATTTATCGCATCTCTGATATTGAGTCAATGTACGAACAGTGTAAAACAGATATTGGCAAGAACTTAAAGGATCTTCGGTGGCTATATGAGTATTTTCATTTGCAACCTGAAATTAATTGTGTTTTTAAATTGGATTGTATTGTTAAAAAATTAGCTTCTAAGATTTCCATATTGGCACAAATTGATTCTGCTGTATGTATTGATGCTGCTGTGCGTAACTGCCGCAGGTTGATTTATTATTGGCAGTGCATTTCACCCGTGTTTTATTCTGTTAATGAGCAGATATATAGATATCGCAATAATCAGGTTTATCTGGTTAACAAAAAAAGATTGGTGAAGAAAGAATATGATTGCCTTCTGTATGCAGCGTGCTTTTTGGAGATATTACAACCAACAAATGCCTTAGAACAAATAGAGAGTGATAAGATTTTTCTTCATAAAAATGATTATGATTATGTTAAGGCATTATGGTATGTTCAAAATTCATTTAACATTGAAATTGATAATGCCCTGAAACCGAATTTGAGTCTGCTTTGCCATCAACTTGAAACATATATCCGTAATTTTGGCGCCGAAAAGCTATATCTACAATTAGTGAAGTTGTTTTCTTTGAACTATAATGAGAAGGAAAGACGTATAATTGTTAGTAATTCAGAAAACGTGGCATTTCCTGCACTTTATCATTTTACGTTAAAAGTATTAACTGAAGAAAAAGACTCGTTCGAATCAGACCAAACAAGAACTGTAGCATATAAAGCAAAAGAAGCTTGTGGGTTACAAAAGGTAACAGAAAATTATATACCGTCTTTTCAGGACATCTTGCGTTTAGCTGAATGCATTGTGGTTTTGCTAGACAAAAATAATGAAATGAATATAGGTTTTATCGTCAAAAATATAAACGATAGTTATTTGGCAGATCTGATTGCTTATTCGGCTATCTATGATTTACACCAGTGTAGTTTTGAAGGGGTTTTGTTTCTTGTCAAACGAATAATTAACGCATTCAGAGATAAATTTGAAGATAAAATTGGCTTGTCCATTAGCGTAATAATTGATATTATAATGCACATGACCGAACAGGCGCAGACGGATTTTAAAAATGGACATGTAACATGTTTACCTATGATAGAAGTAAATGCTGATGTGCTTATTGTTTTGAAAAAGCTGGCAAGTAACAGGCCTCTAAACATAAATTATCTGTTGCCAACAGACTGGGATAAGGTTACGGATGATTCTGCCTGGATTATAAAAAAGGATGAATACTTTTATGTGCTGCCACCGGTTATTGCCGCCTGGGGTATTTACGACAGTATAAATGAGATCATTGGCTGGCCAAGTAATACTGGTTATATTTTAGAATGTGCAGTACACGAACTCTTTGGGCAAATGAATACAATTGTTTACAGTGGCAAGTATCTTTTAGAAGAAGCAGAATCTCTGATTCAGAAGGAGAAAAGTACTGTATTACGAAAAAAAACTGACAGGAATAAAGTATATGAGAGTGACGGCTTGGTTTTGGATTCAGAACATGCCATTGTACTCGAATGCAAGCAGAAGCCTTTCACCAGAGTAGCCCGGGGTGGTAATCAAGAAGCAATTATTAAAGATTTCGTAGAGTCTTATATTTATTCGCAAATCCAGGCATTCAGGGTTGAACGGGCCGTTTGCAAAGCTAAAAAAAGCGTGGAATGTCAGGGAATGCTTGCTTTTTATACCGGTGATGAGGTGAATTCCAGTAATATTGCACATGGAAAATGTTCAAACAATAAAACAATTGCAAATTGCAAAGATATACAGTGTGTTTTGCGATTGAGTTGTACAGCAGGGAATTACTGGATTTTGGGTGAAACCGGTATTGTTAGAAAGCTTGAAGAGTGCTTAATGAAAGGCCTGAATCAAGAGAGTGGCAAGGATGGAAATTTGGAAGAGTTTTTGGCGTGCGAACTAAGATTACCTAAAGGCGAAAAAGTAACTGTTGAAGAGTATCTGAAATGTGTATTACATATGCCTGACGGTTTAATGAACTCTGTAACAGATTACCGTAATGAATTAAAAGCGTTATATTTATTAGCAGAGCACTATTCGGGGAAGGGCATTTCTGTAAAAACGGTAAAACATACGAAAAAAGTCGTCCGTATGAACCATCTTTTCATTTCTTTTGATAAACTGTATGATATTGTACAAAAACTGAAAGAGGAGAATAGGGACAGTATTGGTAAAGTACTGTTACTGCTTTCTAGAATACAGGTTAAGAATTACTTTACAATGAACAATATTGATTTTATACTTAAAAATATATAAGAAGAGAAGAATCTTTCATCTTGAAATCAATAGAATTAAATGGTTCAATTAGGAAAATGTATGGATAGACAATTATTGTATGTGCACGAAATTATTCCGATTTTTAAAACAAAAGGTGAAAATAAAACACTGCCATATCAGGTTGTTTTGTTGCCTTATGATGAAGATGCGAATAGTGAACTAAAATTTGAAAATTTAATAAGAGAGGTCAGACTAGGAAGGCAGGGCGATAGTGATTACAGTGTTGGTCAACGGTACAAGAAATATGGACAAAAGCATATTTATGAAGGTTGTTTCGTCCGTTTGAATGATAAGGGCACTATTGAAAATGTTAATGGCGATCCAGATGCCAGAAGAAAAAGACTTGCCATCAACGTACTCAGGGCTTATATTGCAGGCATGTACCGGGAACCTGATAATAAACGTGGGTTGCCTGTTTCTGGTGTTCGTTCTTATCACATAAACGTGGGGCACGGAAATACCAGTATTATAGCGTTTAGATTTAATGATGGCACACATTTGTGGATGATAGATTGCGCAGGAATAGAGATAGGGACATGGAAGAAATATGAGGATAATATTACGGCCTGTTTCGAGCACATCAAGAAAGCATATAATATGTCTGCCGAACCAAAGATTGATAAATTATTAATTACTCATCCGCATTATGATCATATTTCCAGTGCAGCAAAATTGATTACGAAAAATAAGTTGGTTCCGGGGGCAGAAATTTGGTTGAATAGAAAATTTTCGTTTCCTTCTGGTTGTTACAAAAATTTTTTGCAGATAATAAAAGCGAATGAAAACAAATTGAGGCTTATTGAGCCGCTCCGCAAAAATAGTACAGCCAATATCCGAGTATGGTATCCGGATTTTATTATTAAAGGGACAAAAAGCGAGACGGTTGGACGCGCACCTGACGGCAAGGTAAATAATGCTTCAGTCGTTTATAACATTCATTTGGGCGGGAAGTCCATGGTTTTTCCGGGAGATATTGAGACTGCTGGCTGGAATTTGATTACAGATTGCAAGCCGTGTGACGGAAAGGCAGATTATTACTGCGTGTCACATCATGGAAGCCTGACTGGGCATTTACGTACCGTTTGTCCTGTTTCACGAAATATTTCTGACATTGCCTGCTGTACTAACAATATGAGTAAGGCAATTCTTATGGGACGGGATGGTGTCTATAACGGCATTATCCACCAGGAAGTGCGAAAGTGCTTTGGGCCAAGACTTAGTATTACTACGGACATGAATGGTACTTCGGAAACAAAATTTCTAGAATTGGATTGGGCTGCTGGATCTGTGACAAGGTATTAAAATGTTCTGGTATTTATAATACCGAGTTCTTTAGCATTTTCTGCTTTACATTTTGGGAAGAGTGTGGCACAATAAATGCGAACAAAAGTTCTAAAATTGATTTGCTTTTATCAAAATGAGTATTATGTAGTTCTGAGAGTTTAACGAGGGAGATGACGTGTATGTGTATGGAAAAGCTGAATAATACAAATACACTACGAGATTATAGCAAGCCTATTATTCTTAATTTACGAGGAAAAAAAGGACTGAGGACGTATGCTAAAATTGCAACTTCACCGCGGGTTCGGTATAATGCAAAATTGGCGGCTGAACGGGCTGCGAGAAATCTTAAGAGGCAGGGGCTTAGTGTATGATCGATCATGATTGCCTGCTGGGAAATGGCTGTCATATTCTTATGGGTGCCGTTGTACGGAATGAGGTCACGTTGCCGGAAAAGACCTGGGTTAGTGCGAATCAGGTTGCGGAGTGAGTAGTGAAATAAGTTAATGAGTATGGGCGAATGGGGAAGTAGAAAGGGTAAGTCCGGCAAAACGCTGGGCTTTGATTATAGTAGGGCATGGATTTGTAAACTGTTGGTGAATTAGGAATAGGGTAAGAGTTACATTTTATTATATTGCATTTTTGGAAAGAACATGTTAAAATAATTGCGAACAAAAGTTCTTACAAAGATGCTTTTTGTTTAATGGCAAAATTGAAATGAAATTGAAATGAACTTGACGGAAATGGCAAAATACAGTAAAATTTAAATAGATAAATGCGGAGGTTATTTGATTTGACAGTTGAAGAAGAGATAACAAAATACATGAACTTAATTGCACGCGCCTGCGCTGTTGTGTCATGTTACCCTAAAGGGATTAATAATCTTTATGTTACTCCGGGCTTTCAAAATACGTATGATGGTATGTGGAATAATGCTGGAAGGGCATGGCTTACCAAGAACAGCGTTAGTGGTTTTATAACATATATTGAAACCGCAATTGATGAGGTTGAAAAAGCTGTTGAAGATGCTCGCTATATTAAAGCTTTGGCAATCTGTCTTTGGCTGGAAGAAAATATTACCTATGATGACAGGTCAGCATCTGATGCAGCAGCTTTTTTTTCTGTAAGCCGGTTATTAAAGTTTGATGGAGTTAACAAATTTGTAATCATTGAAGCAATGAATACGAATTTTAAGGAGACTTGTATACAGATAATACCAAAGTTTGAAATTTGCAGACATTGGGATTCTGAAGAAGGGGCAGCAGATAACGGCAGGATGAATCCATATGCTAACAGAGACGCATTTACCGGCCTAAATGGTAAAACTCATAAGGTTAGCTTTATAAAATGGAAAAAAGACTTTTTCATTCACAATATTGTGCTGAGTCCGCGATTTATTCCTAATGTTGAAGATGTATTAAATATTGCGTTTTGTCCGCTAACTGACAGTGATTTGCTGGAAAAAGAATACATAACGGTAAAAGATGAAAACCCAAACTATGAGGCTGTTAAGATTTCCGGGATTAGGGAACCTGATGTGTTGTTAAAGCGATTGGAAGAGGATTGGCGTCATGCCTGCAGCGTAGGAAAAGCAGACATAATTTTTTATCCGGAAGCGTTAGGAACGCATTTAAGTGAAGAGACAGTAAACGGTGAGCGTTATAATAAACGCATTTTTGCAATAGCTAAGGAAGAAAGCAAGAAGGGAAATAAACTGCCGATTCTGACTGTACTTCCGTCCTTTTGTAAGGACGGGGAAAACAAGGCATCGCTGTTGGACAAGAACGGGTTTATCGTAGCGAAACAAAGCAAGTACGAACCGTATTTTAATTTGAGTCGTAATTATAGAGAGTATCTTCGCAATAGTTCTGAAAAGCATTACTATGTAATTCATGTTCCAAAATTGCACCGCATTTCTGTGCTGATATGCGCCGATTTTTTGGCTTATGATCAAAATGATGCCAAAAAGCTTTTTACAGAGGTTGGCTGTACATTGCTGTTAGTGCCATCCTATTCGCACGGTGAATTGGATTTTGTTAACAAAATACAGACGTTAAGGCCTTATGGGACTACTGTTATATGGGGTAACAGCTGCGGGGTTGCAAAAGACCCGAAGGTTATTGGCGGCTGCTGTGTGCCAGGTTTTGATACGGTATTAAAATTCAATGACTACCGTGATTGTGCTGAAGGTTGCGCCGGTATTGAAAAGTGTGCGTTTATTGTATCTATACCGTTACGGCTGGCGGGCAGTAAAACCGCTAAGGTTACAGATATAACGGTTAAAAGGATTTGAGAGCCTTTAAGCGGAGGAGATTATGAATAGAGGAGCAAAAGAAAGGGTTTCTGTGTACGAATGGTACCTGCCAGATTTGGAACTGGATACTTTTGCAGAGAAAAAAGAAGATGAGAATGTATGTTTATATACAAAAGAAAACCAGCGAAGGCTTTTTTTGCAATGGGATGAAGAAGCTTACGAGGAACTGGAGAAGAATTTGGAATATGGTTCCCTGCTTTTACGTTTTTTTGCAGATAATTTGGAGGACGATAAACAACGTACACTGTTTGAACTGGGTACATTAAAAGGCGTTGTGGAAAGCTTTGAACATTTATTGTATAACAAAGGCGAGGAGTTGCGGCTTTTGCAAGCTAAATACACCTTTTTCTCTACGGTAAAACATTTGGATGAAGTAGTGTTTGCCCTGGAAACTCACGGCAGTATGACACAGACGGAGTTACGCAAGTATATGCGGGGGATGAATGCATCCACATTGTCTGAAGCCATGAAAAAAATTTTGGATACTGGCTTGGTTTTGGCAACTGCTATGGGCAAGTATAAGGTCTATACGCTAACAGATACTGGATTGAAATATGGAAGGTTAGCAAGAAGGACTAATGAAAAGTTTGATCTGCCCGGTATTCTAAAACTATTGCAAACCGTTATTGACCATACGCCGGCAGGAATAGAAAGGAAAAAATTGGCAGATAAAGTAGCAGCGTTGTTTGTGGATGGAGAAGATGTTTCAAGTACATACAGTGCAAATAAAGATATTGTGAATGCTAAGTTTGAAGATAAATTGCAGAATGCTGCATCTTTAGTTTCGGGGACAGATACTTGGGCGTATATAATAACGGATGTCAATGGGGGTGAACATATTGCCAAACGCAGGATGAGTGTGAAGCAAGGAGCGCTTGAGAGCCTTTTTGGAACCGGGCTTAATACGGTGCGCCGGGGAAACAGTATAGAGTTATGGGTGGCAAATAATAGAAGAGAGCCTGTATCAATTGATTATCTGCCTGGAAGTATTATAAGTTGTTTGACAAACTGAGAGATAAATATAAAGAAGCGAGGTCGCCCGTTATGAAAAAATCAGAAGACAAATTAACAAAACTTCTTGCTACTGCCAAAGGCAACAGTACAGACATTTATTTCACAGCTTACGAGGAGTACATAAAAAACAGTGAAAAGCCTTGGCGCGAACTGCAAACAGTGATTGAGTACGCCTATGATGTTGGCGCTGATGGTACGCATTCCAAAAGAATTAATGATGAAAAAATAAACGATATAGTAAAAAGGCATGGGCATTTTTTGAGTGTGCTTGTGCATCATTCTATAGTTGAAAATTTAGAGGAAGAAGATTTTTACAAAAAGTTATATAACATGGTTTTTGTTTCGGATGCTTTTCCGCAAGAAGATGAAGTGCGCGTGGTACTCTTACAATTGCTGGCCAGAAATATTCCCGGTTTACCATATTTTCCCCTGCATGATGTAATGAAGATGGATAATAATGAATTCCGTGAAGCATCAAAAAAGATGTTGCCGCAGTTAAGAAAAGGTATGAGTGTACTTAATAGAGATTTGCAAACCAATACGGAAGTAATTTCCCAGCTGTGGCCCATTTCCCAGGAATTACAGACAGACAGTGAAAGGATTATTTTCTTTTCTGCTATAGTAGGATTAGCGTATGGAAACCAGGTAAAACCGGGACAGTAACTGTTATGGAGAATTAGCGGCAAGGGTTGGAATATTACTATTTATTAGCGCCGGGATTTTTTAGCCATAAAAACGTCGGCGAAAAAGACCAAGGTCTTAATATAAACAAAAAGTGAGAATTTGATTTATTTTGGAGAAGAATACTCATGATTAGGCATTATAAAGACTTAACACCTTCGGATAAGGCAAGATTTCTGAACAGAACTAAGTGGGAAATTGAGAATATCTATAATGTACCATGGTCTGAAATGGAAAGAAAAACGCAGGCTTTTCTTGATGCCGCGTATGATGATAATCTGTTGCCTAAGATGAGTCCTGATGATTTGATTGATGTGGGGTTCTGCCGGAAGGAGTTTAAGACGAAACCGGAAATGATAGATTTTCTAATCTGGCAAGTACGGTTTGTCGCCCATTCCGATTATGTGGATGTGCCGGATGATGAGGAATAAGTTAGGACAAAAGTATCATCTGCGTGTTTTGGCAGAGATTCTGTAAAACTGCTGGAAGAAGCAGGCTTTGTTGTTACGGTTATCGACGGCGATACCAGGCCTGCGGAGATTATACCGGTAGTAGGTCTGCGGATAATGATAGTAATAAGCTGTTTGTGTGGAAAAAGGGGGAGCAGTAATGACAAGAGATGAACTTACGAAGAATTATTGGCAGTATTACTTAATGTTAGAGTCCAAATTTATCAATACTAAAAATTTTGTAGAGATTTGTGCAGATAATTTTCCTACTTTTTCTAACGAATATGCATTATTACTGCAGGGAGTCGGTGCGGAATTGGATCATTTTTTTAAAGCTTACTGTGGTTTTAATGCTACCGACAGGAAAAGTATTTCAGATTATGCGTTATTTATTTTAAATGATTTTCCGTCCATAATAAACCAGAAAGTAAAAGTGATAGGAACAGACTTGGAATTGATTCCATTTCAGGGATGGAATGCTTCGCAAGCTGCCCAAAGCCTTTCCTGGTGGCAAGCATTTGATAATATTAAGCACAATCGGTTAGGTAATTTTGTTGATGCAAAGCAAGAAAATGTTCTTAATATGCTTGCGGCTCTGTATTTGGTTGAGATGAAACAATTTGGTAAAGTTGCAAAAATTGTGAATGGTAAAATTGTTGAACCTGACGCTCCGGAACATGCATCATCATTATTTATGCTTATGAATTGGAAGTACCAGTTTATAAGACATAATGTTTGGGTTAAAATGCAAGGAAATGCGCTTACGCTGCATTAAGCGAGATTACTGCAGAACAACTGTGAACAATGAGGCCAGCTGACGCACAAAGGTTGATAAAAAGTGTCATACCAGTTAATTGCCTGTTGCCGAGGAACCAATCGCATCTTATTCAATTGCTGTCGGTCGCCATCAATGGATGCCTTTGGTGATATGGGGTGGTCATAAGGGATGAAACGGGACTTCAAGCTTTAACTGCGAATATTCGTTTTACAATTACTAAATGCAATATCACATATTCAGCAGGGTATGATAAAATATGCTTCATTGTAGACAGAAATATGATGAATTTCTTAACAGTGGAAACAACACATCCTGAACCGTCAGGCCAGCGGTATTTCTATTAATAGCTGGTGCCATGAGCATGGTTTCAAAAGGACCATTTGGCTTACGCCGAGTTTGTTTGTGTTAGTTTTTTCTTTACATCTTGCGGCATATATGTTGCACAACAATGAATATATGTTCAGATAAATAAGAAAGGAAATTTGTAATGTCTGATTCAAACATTCCAAATCTGAAGCTTCATAAAATAATTGATTCCACGAAAAAGGCGTTGCCGGAAACGGCGTCTGCTGTCGATCATGCTTTAAGTTCCGTATTGAACATTGTCGGTTATCCTACAAACTATGTTAGCGAATATGCAAAATATTCAATTAGCAAATTACAAAAAAAGTTAAATGAAAAACTTTCAAACACTTCATCCGATAAAGTAGTATCTCCGCCAGTTCATATAGCTGCTCCTATTCTTGAAAAAAGCCGTTTTACAGCTGATTGTGAAGAACTTCACAGCATGTTTGCATCCCTTCTTGCAACTTCGATGAATTACGATACACAAAGCCTAGCACATCCTGCGTTTATCAGAATTATCGAGGAACTGTCTCCTCTTGAGGCTAAAATTTTAACAAATGAAAATTTTGACAGAGGATATAATGCAATGGCATCTCTCCGTATTCAGGAAAAACGCGGTTCATCAATGTTTTTCAAAAACCCTCTTAGTGATGACTACAGATGGTTGACGACGGGGCATTCTTTAATAGAACATATGATGTCCTATCAATCTCTAAATGACCTTTCGGTAGAACAACTGGTCTTATCCAGTTCGATAACCAACAATTTTAATCGTCTCGGCATATTTGAGTTTCCTTCGGGTATACATGTTTCGTCTATAAAACGTTATGAAACTCTTACAGCTGCGATTAAAAATTATATTGATGTTTGCTCTAAACGGGAAAAGCTTCCAGCGAATCTTGAGTATGCAATAATTCCCGAGGCAGCAGTGCTAACGGAATTTGGAAGACGGTTCATAGCCGCATGTGTTCGTTAAGACAGTTTTATTAGCTTGATTTGACTTGTTATGATTCGCTGCACTTGAGCAGCGATGCTGTTTGTGAGGATACTGCGGAACGTATGGAGGATTTGGTAGAGGGTGCCCTATATGTGGAAGAAACCCATTAAGTGCTGCTAATGATTCCGGTGGAATTTGTCTTGATTGTGCAGGGAAGTAAGTGAGCTGTTATTAAATTAGTGTTTAGAAAAGGATTGCCGATGAACTTTCAAACCAAAGCTAAACTGGCCTGGCAACATCTGGCATTGGCTTTTTATCCTATGACAACCTTATATGCCTGTATTGTAGGAATGGTTTTGGTTAATGTGATATTAATTGCTTTTATGTGCTTTGCAGATAAGGGGAGTTTCTTTTATAATATTTTATTTGCTCTTTTCACAGGAGCGGCTGCGTCATTTTTTGTTACGGTTATTGTAGAAATGACAAACAATTACAAAAGGAATATGTTAGCCTGGCATGAATTGCAAGAATACTACACCGTTGTAATTGATTATGAAGCGATGAAACACATTCTTATGGGGAATAGCTTGTCACAGCGAATAAAAAAAGAAGTTCAAGCGGAAATGAATTGCCTGGATGATGAAGAAATAATGGAAGAATGCGATTTAGTGCAGGCTACATGGAAGCAGTTGCCGGAAATTATGCCGGTTTTAAGGGAAACTTTTTCAGAAAAGAAGGCGTTTTTGACAGACGAAGAGATTTTTAATCTTAGAACTATAATTAGTTATTATGACGAAATAAGGGATGAAATCAAGACAAGGATTGAATGGCCGCTTCTGCATAATAGTGTAAACCATCCGGATACTAAGTACCTGAAGATTATGTATCCGAAGAATATTGTACAGGATTTTCCTAAGTGGATGAGAAAGATAATTGCTGAAAATGAGAGCCTTGCTGCAATAGACCGTATTACCGATGCGGTTATGAAAGATGAAATTCTGTTAACACAGTACATGGATAATTATGATATCTCGCAACAGGCAATAGATAATTATAATCCGGCAGATGATAACGAAGGCGATAATAAAAGTGAAGAGGATTTAGAGACTGATAATGAATATATTGGTGATGACTTTGAGGAGGAAGACGAGGAAACCTTTAAGAAGAAAAGGGAAGATGTTGACAGACAGTTAGAAAAAAGTATGGTTCCCTTTGTTTCGTGGCATATCAGTACCTGTTGTCTTGAGATTGCACAGAGTATTGAAGAACTCGAAGTAAATATTAAGAAAAAACCATATGTGGGGATGCGTTTGGAGTGGAATAAGAATATTTCGCACAAAAAGCTGGAAGGCCCCATTGCGGATATTTTGTATAAGAATGCAAGAGAAAAGTTCGAGAAAAGAAAGGGAAATGCTTGATTGTCTTCATTCATCAAATTTATGCGGAATAATATCCAAGGTTAAAAGAAGTGATAGTAAATAAACATGTTTCCGGTTTCTTAGACACAAATACATATGTTATGGAAGAGGATAGGCATCTGCTTATCATTGATCCGTCTGATCATGCTGCGGTGCTGGAAAGGTGCAGGGATGCTGCGACCGTTACAGTGCTGCTGACCCATGAGCATTTTGATCATGTCAGCGGGTTGAACCGGATGCGGGAGTTGTGTGCGTCCTCTTGTCGTGTAATTGCCGGTGAAACCTGTTCGGAGCGGATTCAGGACACGAAGGCAAATCTGTCTGCCTATGCGGATGTGCTGGCGCAGTTGGGCGAAAAGCAGATTCCGGAACACTGGTCGCCGTTTAGTTGCAAGGCAGCGGATATTACGTTTGTGGATCGGTATGCGTTCCGGTGGATGGGGCATGGGGTGGAGTTGTTTTCTGCGCCTGGTCATTCTGCCGGGAGCTGTTGCATTGTGCTGGATAATATGCTGTTTGTTGGTGACACGGTGCTGGAGAACAACCTGATGGTCAAGTTTCCCGGCAGCAGTAAAAAGCTATATCGTAATGTGACGGTGCCGTTACTGGAGAAGTTGCTGGTGGGAAATCGCGTGACGCGAGTGTATCCCGGGCACGGGGATGTGATGTCGCCGGAGGTGGCGCTGGGGTTGATCCGGGGTGTGTGAAAATCATATATAAAATGTTAGAGATGATGGAACCGAATACCCGAACGCCAGGAATTTGCAGTGTCGTTGCAAGATATCAAAGAATTGAACTATATAGCGGTCTTGGGAAATAGAAGAAATAGGAAGGATGAAAAAATGCATTGTAAACTATGTGGAACCATTATAACTGACGAAAATAAATCAAGTGAGCATATTATACATAATGCGATAGGCGGAATTCTTGAAAATCTACTGTGTTTTTGCCGACTGAATCTTGAGACGTGCTTCAATGGCAGAGCTTTGGTTGATGTGCGATATCAGAATCATTTCAGACGTAATTGTTTGCTGAACCCAAAGAATTTATATATTTTGCAAAATCCTTCGGACAGCATGTTAAACTTTGGTGATGCGGTTGTATTGATTAAAGATGTTGAGTCTCTTACGGAAAGAATTTTGTGTGCAGTGAACCGTGAAGGCGGTTTATGTGTAATCGGCGATGTACGTTATCATGAGATGATCGACAGAACAGAACCTTATACAGGTTTTAAGCATAGTGCAAGTCTCCGTTGCGAGATGGCGTATGTACCTATTTCTTCTGTTACATCTTCTGTTGATGCACAAGATGTTATTCATTATGGCGCAATGGATAAATATACTCGTTTTGAAGATCAACATGAATGGCGTGTATGTTGGTTGCCTGACAAAAGAGATCTGGAACCAAGAATTCTTCAGGTAGGCAATCTTTCAGATCTGGCTACGGTTATTGCAACGAAAAATTTGCGTGATACACTTCTTGAAATGTACCCGGGTTACTATTTGGGAGAAACTCATTGGGTGCCGCGTGAGATTATTGGAAATACTACATATGATAATTTTACAAATACGATAGAAAATATAGATGGTATGTGTAGGCCTATTCTTGAGATTGGATGATGGATTAGGCCAGATCAGTTAGTTTCCATACTGGAGCATGTAGGTTACCGTATTATGGATTATCTTTTTAAGACACAAAACTTGGACAATACAGTACACGAGATAACTTATGAGCAATTAGAGTTACTTTATAATGATAATTTACGCGAAGCTGAAGAGTCAAAGCGTATTACAGCATCTTCCTATCGTGGTGAAAACTATTATACAGAAGGCGGAAATTTAAGTGCAGAGCTGGAGAAAGAATATCTTCTTAGAGACCCTAAAACAGCAGGCATGCTTATCTATTATCCACACGGTGTTGTAATTAGACAGGCAGGGAGAAGGAATTATTATCGCGGTGAAAATCAACTTTATTCAGAAAGTATACCTACATTGTTACGAACTTTGAAAAAATATACTACTGTAAAAGAAAAAGAACTGTATCGGTTAGTCGCTGATATGAGAATTGCGGAGTTTAAATTCTTTTTGGAAGAATTTAAACATGTATCTGGTTGGAAACATGGTGATGTCCTGTATGAATCCCTTGCGCAGCACTACGGTATTGAAACAGGCTGGCTTGATATAACGCATGATTTTAATGTGGCGCTATTTTTTGCTACATGCTATTGGGATCAAAAGGAAAAGGCGTGGAAGCCTTTAACGAAAAGGCAAACGGAAGTTGATGAAAACCATAAATTCGGTATGATTTATCATATGCCCAGTAACCGCATGCCGATGAGGTGGCGCCGTGCTGTTAATAGATTTACCGTGTATACGGATCGTCCTGTTGGAGTCAATGGTGCAGGGGAACCACGCTACGGTAGATTACTTTATCCGAAATATAAAGGTGAGGTTGGCAATTTAATTTACCCACTGGGTTTTCAACCGTTCATGCGGTGTCACATGCAAAGCGGTTATGGTATTTACATGAGAAATCCAATGCCTCTTCAAAATGACTGGGAGTTTGAAAAGTTGAAATTCCGGCACAGCGAAGAGCTTAGTCAGAAAGTTTTTCATATGATGAAGGGCGGGAAGTTAGTATATCCGCACGAAGGCTTAAAACACGTGCAGTATATTATTGACCAAATTAGCAAAGAAACAACATTTTCTGAAAAAGCTTTTCAATATGCACTGTACAGAAGTCATTATTTTAAAATTGAAGAAGCAGAGAATGTACATAAAGAAATTCAGAAATTTAGGGTAGACGGGAAAATCATACATATAAGTGACCAACACCCGTGGGTAATACCTTTTCGGAAAAGACAGCATATCAATCGACTGTATGATAATTTTTCTATAGAAAAAAGGTATGGTATCAAAATCATGGATCGTCCTCAAGTTCCGCCACTACAACCTATGTTTGAACCCTGGATGATACCTGAAGAGCATGATGGTGCTGGCGTTGAAGATTTTCGAGCAAGGCCGGTGGTTTCCTGTGGCACTTCTATAGTAACAAGAGACTTTTTTAATATCATGCATGTGATAAAGTATGCGCAGTTACCCGATTTTTGAGTTAAAACATCTGTCGTGGGGATTTTGGCTTTTTTCTCCGACTCTATTGTGTGGCAATTTGGGACGGAACAATAAAGCCAAAGATAGTCGGAAATATTGATCAAAATGTTTGCGAAAGAAGATAACAGTGAATGTTGAGACTTTTATTTCTGGTTTCTTAGACACAACTACATATCTTTTGAAAGAGGATGGGCACCTGCTTATCATTGATCCGGCGGATCATGCTGCTGTGCTGGAAAGGTGCAGAGAGGCTGCGACCGTTACGGTACTGTTGACTCATGCGCATTTAGATTATATCAGCGGGTTGAACCGGTGTTAGGCAGCGGAAATCACAATAAAAAGGCTTTTATTATTTTCCAATATGGTGTAAAATATTATAGTAAGTTTGTTTTTATTTATAGATTGCTTAAACTCTGACAAGGAAGGAATAAACCATGAAGCATGATTTTTTGAACGATCCCCGTTTTGCGGGCATCAAACCCTTTGAAAAGAAAGTCTGGCTCTCTTCGCCCACCATGCACGGGGAAGAGCAGAAGTGGGTGGACGACGCCATTGTCACCAACTGGGTAAGCACCGTGGGCGCCAACATCAATGAGGTGGAGCGCATCTCCGCGGCAAAAATCGGCCGCAAGTACGCGGTGGCTCTGTCTGCCGGCACGGCGGCGCTGCACCTGGCCATCAAGCTGTGCGGCGAGAAGCTGTACGGCCAGCCGAAGGTGGGGCACGGCGCCCTGGAAGGTCACAAAGCCTTCTGCTCCGACATGACCTTTGACGCGACGGTGAACCCGGTGGCCTACGAAGGCGGCGAGGCGGTGTTCATCGATACCGAGTACGATACCTGGAACATGGATCCCGTGGCCCTGGAAAAAGCGTTTGAAATCTATCCGGATGTGAAGCTGATCGTGGTGGCTCACTTGTACGGCACCCCGGGCAAAATTGATGAGATTCGGGCCATTGCGGAGAAGCACGGTGCGCTGATCGTGGAGGACGCGGCGGAGTCCCTGGGCGCTACCTACAAGGGCGTGCAGACCGGTATGTTCGGAACGGAGAGCATCATCTCCTATAATGGGAACAAGATTATCACAGGTTCCTCCGGCGGCATGCTGCTGACGGACAGTGAGGAAGACGCCAACAAGATCCGCAAGTGGAGCACCCAGAGCCGGGAGGACGCGGCCTGGTACCAGCACGAGGAGCTGGGCTTCAATTATCGCATGAGCAATATCATTGCCGGCGTGGTGCGCGGCCAGTGGCCCTATCTGGAAGAGCACATCGCCCAGAAGAAGGCGATTTACGAACGCTACAAGGAAGGGCTGAAGGGCCTGCCGGTGCAGGTGAACCCTTTTGATGTGGTGAACAGCGTGCCCAATTACTGGCTCAGCTGCCTGATCATTGATGAGAACGCCATGTGCCAGACCGTGCGGGGCGAGAAGAACGCAGTGTATGTCAGCGAGCCGGGCAAGAGCTGCCCCACGGAAATTCTGGATGCCATCGCTGCCTTTAATGCGGAGGGACGTCCCATCTGGAAGCCCATGCACATGCAGCCGGTGTACCGCATGAACCCGTTTATTACCCGCAGCGGCAGCGGCCGGGCCCGCAGCAATGCGTACATTAAAGAAACGGGCGCTGTGGACGGGCTCCCCATGGACGTGGGTGCGGACATTTTCCGTCGCGGCCTGTGCCTGCCCAGTGATAACAAGATGACCCCGGAGCAGCAGGACGTGGTGATTGAAATTATCAGAAGGTGCTTTGGAAAGTAAATAAAATTAATAATAATTAGATAAAGCGCGGCTGACGCCGCACTTTTATGATGTGCAATCTGCGGTCTCCAACGGTCGGTTTTGCTGTGCAAAACGGACGCGATATGGAGCGAGCGAACAGCTGAGATTAATCAGTTCATAATGATAAGACCGAATCGTGATGTGGTTTAAGGACACATCTTTTGGAAGTAAAAGGATATCTGCTTAAGGTTATGAAGTCTTTATGTATGATAAGGTTGCGGTTAAGAATAATTGCTATAATAAATTATTAAAAGGTGTTATATTTGGAATTAAAACACCTGAGTACCATAAAAGAAAAGTTTATGATGCTTTGTTAAAAAAGAAAGATATTTTTAAGGAAATATCTTTTTATCAGGCAGTTTTCGATGAAGAAGAACAGAGTATAAAGATACGTGAAAAAATTGGTTGGAAATTATAAAAATACCATTTTCTGACGTACGCGGTAGACAGTTATCTGTTGTTTAGCTATAAGACGGCCATGCCTTTCGCCTTGCAGCGTAGTTGGGGAGTTAAAGGGGCTTGTGGGAGATCGGACCTGATGCTGGGCATGCCGGAGGTGGTGGTCCTTTGCCTGTATTATTATGTACTTAAGATGGAGGATCTGCGTTTGACATTTCCAGTTATTTGCTTCTCCAAATGACTGTTGCTATTTTGCAAGATTAGCAAAAGAGAGGCATATAGATAATTGTTGCATGAGCATTTGCCGCATTACAAAAGGGCATTAACAGTAATAAGTTGTTTGTGTGTACGAAGCTAGTGTAATGCGTTAATTCAAGCGGTACAAGGATGCGAAGAGTTGGATCGTGAGTAGGTATAGGGGAATGAGGAGAGAAGAGTAAAAGTATGGGGAAGCCCGGCTGACGCCGGGCTGGTTTATTTTACAGTTTTTCTTGACTGTTATAACTGCAACTGTTATAATAAAATTACCTGATAGGTAATTTTATTATAAGGTGGAACTATGGAAATAGTATACTCAAATAACAAAGTCTACAGTCAATGCACGAGTTTTAAAGCGGCTAAAAAGCTATTTGGAGGACAGGAGAGTTTGGCGATAAGCCTTCTGGCAAGAATTAACGCTATTGAAAATGCTTTAAATATTAAAGATATTATTGTGCAAAAACCTTTTCGTTTTCACCAACTTAATTATTTTAAAGGGAGTTCAGAAACATATTTTGCCATTGATGTTAAAACAATACGTGAACCATGGCGTCTGATTTTGCGACCGTTGGATAACGATAAACAGCCATTTATACCGTGTCATATTGATGAAGTAGCTGAAATTGTGGAAATCGTGGAAATACGGGAGGTAAGTAACCATTATGAGTAACTACATAAAATATAATGATAAAATTGCGTTTCATCCCGGCTATTATATCAGTGAAGCGATTGAAGAAAGCGGACTGACTCAATATGATTTCGCAAAAAGGCTGGATACTACGCCGAAAAATATCAGTTGTCTGGTTAATGGAGAACAGAATCTTTCTACTGATATTGCAATGAAGCTGTCACGGATGCTGGGTACCAGTGTAGAATATTGGCTTAACCTGCAAAGCGCTTATGATACAATAAGCGCTGAAATCAAATCTGATGAAGTGTTGGAGGAAGAAAGAAGAATATTTGACTATTTGGATTATAAATATTTTCAGAATAATTTTGGCCTGCCGGCTCTTCCTAGAAAAACTGATAAACAGATTGAACAGGTGAGGAAGTTTCTTAAGGTTGCTACACTGTCTGTTTTCAAAGATAGGAACATGGCAGTTAACTTCAGAAGCAGTGCGGATAAATTGACAGAAGCCAATATAGTAAAGGCTAATATTATGGTGCAGATTGCGACTAACCTGGCATTAAGCAATCCTGCCCCTAAATTTGACAGATCTCGCTTTAATAAAACTGTGGATTATGCACTGTCACTGACTAGTGATCATCGGGAGTTCTACAGGTTTCTTTACCAGGCTTTCTATGCTGCCGGGGTAAATTTTGTGATTCTTCCTAATATGCCTGGTTCGAAAATAAATGGCGCAACCAAAAAGATTAGAAGTAATATCATGCTGATGGTGAATGACCGCAGATTAAACGCGGATACTTTCTGGTTTACGTTATTCCACGAAATTGGTCACATTATCAATGGTGACCTGGGCATTACGTTTGAAGGAAGGGCTCATCATGCTGAGGATGAAGCTGATAAATTTGCAGAGGACAAATTGATTCCGGCAGATGTTTATCAGCAGTTTTTACGCGAATGTAATCATCATTTTACGTTGCAGGGCATTTTACGTTTTGCTGGTATGATTGACCGGGATCCCGGTATCGTTCTAGGCCGTTTGCAAAATGATGGTGAAATAAAATACGGTGACAAGCGATTTGCTTCGTTACAGAAAAAGTATAAGGTTTGTACAGGGATATAACCTGATGTATATGATAAAATATGCACAATTGCTAGATTTTTGGGTAAACATTATGTAGTCCAGTTTGCAGTAATATGAAAATGTTATCAGGAATTGAAAGTAGCTTGCTCTATGACTGTCCCTTTGATATAATAAGGGACAGTTAAGGGACAGTTAAGGGACAGTTTGAAGTGCCCCGGAATAAGGAGAGAAAAGAATGGCATTGCCGATAAATGTTGAAGAGTTGATACGGAGCAATATTGTTGAAAGTACGCGTATAGAATACAAGTCTGATTGGAATCCGGAACCTGTTATTCATTCTATCGCTGCTTTTGCCAATGACATTGATAATACCGGGGGAGGATATATTATTTTAGGTATTGAAGAAGAAAACGGAATGCCTAAATATCCGGTAACAGGGCTTAAAAAGCGATCTATTGATCGCATTCAAAAAGAACTTTTGAATAAATGTAATTTAATCGAACCAAGGTATCTTCCGGTTGTGGAACCGGAAAGATTTAAAGGTAAGGATATCCTTGTGATTTGGGCTCCGGGGGGCGATGACAGGCCGTATAAGTGTCCGGTTAAGCTTAGTTCAGATGGATCTGCCAAACGCAGTGAAAAAGCATACTATATTCGGAAAATGGCTAATACGATCCGAGCGAATGCCCGGGAAGAAAGGGAACTGATAAGCCTTTCTAGGGATGTCCCGTTCGATGACCGGGTAAATCTCAATGCGGAAGTTGCCAATATGAGATCAAGCCTGATTTCCGAGTTTTTGCATTCTGTAGACAGTGATTTGTATGAAGGTTCTCTGACACGAACCGTAGATGCAGTGGCTTCAGATATGCAACTTGTCAGAGGGCCGGCAGAATACAGAAAGCCGGTCAATGTTGGGCTGATGTTTTTCAATGAGCGGCCTGATGCTTTTTTTCCATATTCACAGATAGAAGTGGTTGTGAAACCGGATCCCACAGGTGTAGGGATGCGGGAACGGATATTTCGCGGGCCATTGGATAAGCAACTCAGGGATGCATTGGAGTATGTAAAGAATTCTGTTATTGAAGAGTATGTAACAAAGGTACCGGATCAGGCTGAAGCTATCAGGATATTTAACTGGCCGTACAGGGCTATAGAAGAAGCTCTCAGCAATGCGGTTTATCACCGGTCATACCAAATTCATGAGCCGGTAACTGTAACAGTTACACCTGAAAAACTGGAAATACTGAGCGTCCCGGGGCCGGATTTATCTATTACAGATGCCGATTTAGAAAAAAGAATTTTAGTGGCAAGCAGGTATCGCAACCGGCGCATAGGGGATTTCCTGAAAGAACTTAAGATGGTGGAAGGAAGAAATACGGGAGTACCGCTGATTGTCAATGCCATGCGCCAGAATGGTTCGGGTCTGCCTGAGTTTAAAACGGATGCCGTGCGCAGTTATTTCAGGGTCATTTTGCCAATACATCCTGTTTTTCTTGAAAGAACAAAATTAGTTGATAAAGTTATTACCGTGCAGCCGGAAAGGGAAAAAATCGCCAGAAGGACACGGGAAGAATTGCGGCAGCTTGTAATAGTGGCGTTAAGGCAAGATGAACTGTCGATGAGGGAAATCGCGATGCAGCTTGGTTATACTAAGTTGACAGATACATTGCGTTCGGTGGTGAAAGAATTGATTGATAATAATATTGCAGAGTATTTATATCCGGGGAAAGCGAACAGTTCTAAACAGAAAATTCGTTTCAAAAATGAAAAGAGTTAATATAGTTGCAGATAGATTATAAATGAATGTTGTTATGTAGCGGACACAGTGTTTTTGCTGATTTTCCTGAGGCCAGGAAAATCGTGGGTGCGGGTGCAATGCGTAAAACTGTTAAAGATTTTGTGTTATCAATATATGCCTGTATATGTTTAAACAATATAGAATAAATGACACATATTCATAAGGTAATTTTGCGTTATAAATAGTGTTGGTTTGAGGATATTGGTTTACCGTCTGTTGTGACATGTAACAGTGCGGTAGCATTACGTAAGACAGGTTTTACCAATATCATCTTGATTTTTGATTACGAAAGGCAAAATCTGTATTTTACAGAGAAGAAGATTGCAGATATACCAGTGTTTTCTTTGTAAATGATTAAAATTTTGGTTTTATTGAAGGCGAGAAGGCTTTGTAAGGGAACAAACTACAATGTAAAATAAGTTAAGGATTTAAGATTTGCTAAGTATTGAAAGAATTGAGGAGTATAACTGTTATGTTGAAGCTTATAATAAGAAATATAGGAAAATTAAAGGATGCTGCTATTGAAATTAATGGAATTACAGTGATTGCTGGCGAAAATGATACTGGTAAAAGTACTGTAGGGAGATGTCTATTTGCAATCTGCAATAGTTTTTATGATTTTGACAATAAAATTGAAAATGAGCGGAAGAAAAGTGTTGCTGCTATACTTAGTAGAATAAGTTTACATCTGAGACATGAAAAACGGGTTTTTTTGAACATTAATGAAGAAGAGCTTGCTGATATTATTGTAACCAGACTAAGTAATACCCTTTCGGAAAAACAAGATTTACAAGAATCTATAATTAATGAAATCCGGCAATATGATCAGAATATAATTATTAGTATTGATAACGAAGAATTACAGAGCATATGTTCTAATATTCAAGCTACATTACTGGTTTCGGATTTTGAGTTATTAAGCTTAATTATAGAAAAGAAATTAGATGCTGAATTTAACAGTCAGATCTGTAATATCTTTAACAATGAAGATGCCGGAGAGATACAAGTTAAATTAAAAAACGTTTTTTTTAGAACCGTAATTCGAAACGATAGATTAAGCGAGATGAGTAGTGAAAGTATTTTGCCTATAAAAGGGGATGTGTTGTATTTTGATGATCCTTTTTTATTAGAGGATTATAAAAAGTTTTTGTTTCCGTTCTTTTATGGCTTATTTGATCATCAAAGTTATATGCGTCAAAAATTAAATATGATTAGAAATGATGGGAGCATTATAAATGAAATTATTGCCAAAAAAAAGTTGAAATCTATTTATGACAAAATTTCGTTGGCTTGTAAAGGCGATATTTTATTTGATAGTAATCAAAGGCTTGTTTATAAATTGAAAGGTAGTGATAAAACTTTAAATGTCCATAATTTATCTACTGGACTTAAAACTTTCGGTTTAGTTAAAAAGTTATTAGAGAATGGTACATTAGAAAAAGATGGTATTCTTATATTGGACGAACCAGAGATTCATTTGCATCCAAAGTGGCAGTTATTATTAGCTGAAATTATTGTGTTGTTGCAGAAAGAATTCGGGTTATACGTGCTTGTGAATACACATAGCCCATATTTTTTGCATGCTATAGAGGTTTATGCAGAACTCGAAGGTATTGTTGATGTATGCAAGTATTATTTTGCGTACAATGAGAAAAACAGTTCGTATATAAAAGATGTTACGGGTAACGTAGAGGTAATATATAAAACCCTTGCAGCACCGTTACAGGTTTTGGAAAATGAAAGGTATGAAGATTGATGCTACAATTAGGTAGATATAAAATATTTACGGATCATATTGATACGTTACATAATTTGTCTGCTGATAATGGTATACCGCCAAGAGTAGAATATGTAACGGGTTCACAGGTACGGGCAGTAGGTTTTGACCGTGTAAAGGATGAATATACAAGGCAATTACACATCACTAATGAGAGTTCTGAATCTGTAGATGCTCTACTTAATATTCGTGGTGTTCCGACATTTATTGAATTTAGGAATGGTTTCATTAAAGATAAAAAGAAAATCAAAAATAAAGCAAGAGATAGTTTGTTGATTCTTTGTGGTATTGCTAATAAGAATATTAACTATACACGTCGGTATATGGATTTTATTCTTGTTTATAATGCTGCTAAAAATCCTATGTCAACTACTGAGCATTGTACAGTATCTGGAGAATCTAGAATGGTAACGAATGATAATTCGTTAGATTATATATGCAGATACATTACAAAGCTTTCTAAGGGGAGTTTTGTAAGATTTGGTCTAGAACGGTTACGAGTTATGTATTTTAAGGACGTTTATACGTTTACAAATAACGAATTTGAGGATTTTTTGAAAAACGGATGATGCCTTTTAGCAATAGTAAGAAATAGATTATAGCAACGAAATTCAGGCTGCCATTCAAAGAAGAAGCGAGATTAAAGCTTATTTATAGCTGGGAGGGTAAGTGATATGGGAAAATATGTTTCAGATAAAATTGTTCCTGCTTCTGATTTCTTTAATGATCAAGATGAAAAATTTTGGAGAGAGGCCTTGATTGACGCTTTGCTAGTTAATATTGCCAGTGAGTTTATAAATTACAGAGCAGATCATCATTTATCGCAGAAAGATTTGGCAGAGAAGCTGCATATTTCTCAGTCCATGGTTTCCAAGTTGGAAAGCGGGGAATATAACCCATCCGTAAAATTTCTGGCTGAGATAGCACAAAAGTTATCTTGGAATTTCGTTTTGAAATGCAATGCCCGTGATGTTGATAGTACTGTGAGGTTTGTGTCGGAAGAAAGAAGCGCGTGGTGAAATGAATAATACAAGCACGGCTGCCAACGTAAAGTACACAGGTTATTATAGAAAAATTTTAGTAATGGCAGCTAAGGCAAGGAAAACCCATATAAAACCTTGTTATTTTTACGAGGTTGTTACGAGGTTCTGATCTAAAGAAAGCTTAACATGAAACAAAACAATTGTTTACAAAACAATTGTTTATAGAAAACTGCTCATGCATTTTTAATTTATATGGTATCCTGAAAATATATTAAGAGTATACTTAAAAAAGGTGTTTTATGACTGCCAATTATGTTGCTGACTATCCGGAACTTTGCAAGGCTCTGTCTTCAAATAAAAAAATAGTATATTTCTGTGGTGCTGGTGTGTCTATGTCGCTTGGTGGGCACAATTTGAGCTGGACGAATTGGCTTCTTGCTGGCAAGCAATATCTCCGGCACGAACAACAGGCAGTGTTTGAAAGTTTGTTGGGAACAAAAACCACTGAAGAGCTTATTGCCTCTGCATCCTATCTTTTAAAACAGTTAAAAGTTGCTGGTGTGTATAAAAAGTTTATGGATGAAACGATTGGCTCAGTACATCCTAAAAATATTTTGTTTTCAGAAGCCTTCAGAAGATTATGGAGGGCAGGCGATTTTCTTGCTACCACGAATTATGATATGCAATTGGAAGAAGCTGTTGCCAGTTCAGGGATTTCCTATTCATCGCCGGGTGTGATTCTTCCTATTGTGTTGGGTAAAGCTGAAAATAAGATAATTCACATTCATGGTATGTACGACAATGCGAATAATATTGATGACATCGTTGCAAATCAAGAGCAGTATGATGCAATTGTAAAGGATGAAGGTGCTCAATTTATTCAAAATTTAATTAGTACACATTTATTAGTTATTGTTGGTTGTGGCGGAACGATGGAAGATCCAAACCTTTCCGGCTTTATGACTTTTGTCTTTGAAAAGCTGAAAGTTAAGGATGTTCCTTATTTTTATGTTATGAGAGATGGGGATACACTGCCTGCCTTGCCTTCGAATGCAATACCGGTGTATTATGGTTCTGACTATTCTGATCTCCCTTTGTTTATGTCGGAGGTATCATTATACAGGTTAAGGTATCGTATAAATGAAATGCCGCTTTTGTCTGTTAATCCTTACGAAGAACGTAAAAAAGCTGTCTCTGCCTTTGGCAGAACTCATTTTTCTAATAAATTCAATGCCTTTGTAGGGAGAGTTAATGAGTTTGAGGTTTTAGATAAGTTTTTGGAAACAGCAGAACAGGTAAGCTGGTGGTGTATATTGGGAGAAGGTGGTATTGGTAAAAGTCGTTTGCTCTTGGAATGGCTAAGATATATACCATCGCACTGGTTTGGCTTTTTTTCTATTAAAAATGATTCGTTGGCAGCTAAATTTGTTCCTTTTACTGATACGGTTGTTATTTTTGATTATGTGTTGGGAGATGAAAAGGCTTGTGCGGAAACGCTGCAGCGTTTGCTGGAAGTCTTTAAAAATTATTCTTACAAGCTGAGAATTATATTTGTTGAAAGGGCGTTAGACTTATCAGCTACAAATAATTGGCTTAATTCTTTAAAATGGTATCTTTCATCTTCCGGTCATTTGGATTTTGATTCCGGGTCTTATATTGAACCTATGCTGGTTTTGCAAGGATTGAACGAAAAAGAGGAGTTTGAATACATTAGCGGCTATTTAGAAGCGTATCTGCCTAAAGTGCCTTCAAATCCATATACTGACTATTGTTCCGTTCATATATCTGAAATCAGTAAAAAGATTACTGAGGATTTTCGCAATGTTATGGAACCTGTATATTATCGTCCTCTGTATCTTAGTATTTTCATCGAAGTATGGATTGAGAAGAAAGGTAATATTTCTTTTGCCGGCGCAGAAGCGCTTATGTTTGAATTTATCAACAAAGAACGCAAACGGTGGTTGCTCTATTTTGGCAATGAAAAACTGCTGACTTCTTATCTGCGTGTCTTAGCAATAGCTTGTGCAATAGATATATTTAATATAACTGATATGAATGGGTATAATTATCTGGAAAATGATTGTCTTGAACTGAGACGCTTTTTTGATGAGAAATCAAATGTTCCTGGAACACAGAATACTTTTCCAGAGTTGTTTGTGTATATGTCTGAAGCATTAACAGAAGAAGAGGAGAAAGACCACAATCGGGCATTTGGGACTTTTGCTAATTGTTTCACTAGTGATAATAAACCGGCTGATACGTCTGTCATTACATCAGTAGCGAGTTCTGATGCTAAAACGAAGAGCACGGAAAAGAAAGAGAACACAACTAGAGTTGAAGAAATTCCGTTAGTTGACATTATAAAAAATGATAAATTTGCGTTTTTTACACCTTTTGTAAAGATAAATGCTAATCCAGAAGAAGTTTTTTTGTATATGTTGGAACAGGCGGGCGTGGCAACCAAGGAAGATAAGGAGCTGCTTAAAACCTTAGTTGAACAGAGAATGCAGAAAGATGCTTCAATGCCGGACTATGCTTGGGTTATTGAACCGATGCTGCCCGATATTATAAAATCTTTTGTTGTGGGTTATGTAGTAAATGACAGGGATATTAAAAAATTTACCAGGTTGGCTTGGGCGAATTCTGTGTTGAGCTTTGAAAAATTTTTGCAAAGAGCATTGGAAGACTGGCCTGCAAAAAAAGCATTTCAAACCATGGCAGTAACGCCTCCTAAAGAAATACTCAATTATTTTGAATATTATATGTGTCTTTTAATAAATATTAAAAATATAAACGATATTGAAACTGTTGAAAAAAATCTTATTGATACGGATGCAACTCTCTGTTATATGGATTTCGAACTGGAGCTGTGGCGAAGGATAGCAGTTGTCTTAACTGAACGGGATGATATTGATCGTTTATATGACAGTGCTTTGAATTTTACTACTTATGTTAAAGATGCCGCAGAGCACGCCAGGATACGATATTCCATTTCAGAAGTTATAGAAGCATATTGTGTTGGCCTGCATAATGCAGAAGCTGCTGACAAACTTGACAGGTTTCTTTCGGAATGTGATGGTCTTTGTAATGTTCTGCTCCAAGATACACGACTTGGCTATGTATGTTGTGTGAATTATAACAATTTGTACCGACTGAAACGGTATCTGAAAATGTCGGTTGCTATTGAAACCTTATGGGACAGGGTTTTAAACATTATTACAGTATATGATTACAATGCAAAAATCTGTAACGAAGGGATGGAAATTGCTAAAAAATACCTCCAGCATCTGGTGTCTGAAAAAGATTTGCATAACATAAAACTATTCAGGGATCGTATCAAACTAATTTACGTTAATTGTCATACTGCGGCAGTGGTTGGCGTAGCGGCATTAACTTCTGCTAATTATTTTTCTTTTATGAGAGAAGCACATGGAAAATTTTTGTATAATGAATATGATGTGATTAAAAAATATTACAAAGATTTTCCAGAGGTTATGAGGGTTCGATCATCTTATATAACAGTAACAAGTTATATTTATTATGAAAAACATGGTGTTTGTGAGGTTCCTAAGTCAGTTTTGGAATTGGCCAAAAATTGGAGCTTGTTGTATCCTGAAGAGATAGAATTTCAGGAAAGTTATTTTCACTTGCTGTGGTCACAATTTGAATATGCTCATTGTAAAAAGAAAAAGAGGCAGCTACGCCATATTATTTCTGAGATGGAAGCAGTTGCTCAGCGCTCGTACTATTCTGAATACAATGAAGACAATCAAATGAAAGATGCGGTGGACTGTCTTAAGTTGAGTTATAATATTTAAGTTGGAAATGAACTCGTTTTGAAGAACAACATGAATGGCGTGTATGTTAGCTCCTGACAAAAGTGATACGGAGCCAAGAATCCTTCAGGTAGGCAATATTTCAGATCTGACCACCCCTTTGAATATTATTGTATGGAGGCATAATTATAATGGAACATCATGATATAGACGTTTACCCAATCCCTAAAGATAAGAAACCGCGTTACATCAATGAGCCCTGGTTGATTGACGGTACTTTTTTGGATGCGCATGTTGGTATGACGGAGGAGGAAATAAAGCTGCCGGAGGCGGTTGACGATAATATTCGCGTGTATGTTCCGCTGGATATCAATGCGGGAGCAATTCTCCGGCGGTTGCGCTGGCTGGTTTGCCAGTATGGCGAGGCCAGTGAGTGGAATGAAAGTTATTTTAGCCTGGATGTGGAACGGCTGGTTTCGCAGATAGAGATTTATGATCAGATTTGGTCTCTCCGGCGGATGCCCAAGGGAACAAAGCACAGTCGGGAGGCGGTTGCACTGGTAGAGAAATTTGTTTCCATACTGGAGGACATTCCGGACGACGGTGCGGAGTTGTTTCCTTTTGAACTGATTGATGAGCTGCGGGAAGAGTATTTAGGGGAAAATCTGAATGGTGATTAATGATGAAACCTTTACTGATAATCGGAGCAGGCGGTTTTGCAGTCGAAGTTGAGGAACTGGCAAGGCTTTTAGGATACAGTGATATAGCTTTCTTGGATGATAATCTGGATCGTGCCAGGTGTTCGCCCGTGATTGGCAGTATGGATGATATCATTACTATGAAAGATCGCTATCCGGAAGCCATTGTCGCGTTAGGCAATAATGAAGCGAGAATGAAGTATCATACCATTATAAAAAAGGCTGGCTTTATCGTTCCGGTTCTTATTCACCCGACGGCGTATGTAAGTCCGGACGCGGTTTTGTCCCCGGGTTGTATTGTGCGGGCTAAGGTGGTTGTAAGCCGTTATGCCAGACTGGGCGATGCATGTATTATCAATGTTGGTGGTATGATCGACCATGATTGCGTGCTGGGAAATGGCTGTCATATCCTTATGGGTGCCGTTGTACGGAATGAGGTCACGTTGCCGGAAAAGACGTGGGTTGGTGCGAATCAGATTGTGGAGTGAGAGAAGAATAACAAGTTAATGAAGAAGGGAGAATGGGGAAGTCCGGCTGACGCCGGGCTGTTGTGTTATAGAGGTAGGTGTGAAATCCTCATTTTCTGCTTTACATTTTGAGGAGAGTATGATCAGCAGGAAAAAACCGGATGGCTTGCTTGCGTGGAAAGACAAACTATGCTAAAATCATAAAGATATAAACCGAATAATGAGTTACGTTTACTTACTTTTTGATAATGAGGTGTTTAGCTATGGCAAAAAAGAATCCGGAAAACAGTAATCTCCGGAAGAAAGTTTTGAGAATGGAATCATTCCTGGATTTGGACAGGTTTGGCAAGGAAGACAGGGTCAGTGACGAAGAGATTGCCGAATACTATAAAGTCAATGACTTTGCTTATAAAAAATGGCTTTCCAAATACGGATTCATGCATTTCTGCATTTCAAAAACCGGCAATTATTCTCCCGAAGATGCCTTCTATCAGCCAAAGACTGTGGCCGGTTTCATCAAACCCGGCAATAAAGTACTGGAACTGGGATTCGGGAAAGGGCCGAATATTTTCTACCTGGCAGAAAAGTTTCCGGACGTGGAATTTTGCGGAGTAGATCTGGCCCCCACAAACGATAAGAACAAGTTTCCCAATGTAAAGCTGTACCAGCATAACTACAGCGATCTTTCCGGGTTCGCAGACAATACCTTTGACGTGGTCTACGGAATAGAGACAATTTGCTGCTGCAATGAAAAAGACAAGGATACTGTTTTTCGGGAAGTCTACCGGGTGCTGAAGCCGGGCGGTCATTTTATGGTTTTCGATTTTGCGTCTCCTGAAGCTTTTGAAACTTACGATCCTGTTGCACAAAAGGGGCTGGCTTTATTCACCAGGGCCGGCTGGGGCGCACTGATCACATCGGTTGACCAGTGGGAGAAACACTTTACAGCAAACGGCTTTATTTGTGAGAGCATCACAGACCTGTCCAAGGAAGTATTGCCCGACTTGAAGCGTCTCCTGGATACCCTGGGAATGCGTTTAATGAGATCAAAGGTAAAAGCAAAGATGGCGTTTAGTGTTCTGCCGGAAAAGTTTGTAGGCAATGGCATCGTCGCTTATATCGCTTACGACTGCTTTAAAGAAGGTTTTGCTACTTACAAGCAGTGGATTTATGTAAAATAGACTTCACAAATCTTTGTTTTCGTGTATAATAGTATCATAAAAGCAAATCCGCGCGGATAGCTCAGCTGGTTAGAGTGCCGTCTTGACATGGCGGAGGTCGTGGGTTCGAGCCCCACTCTGCGCACCAGAAAAAACACCCTCAAGTCCCAAAAGGGGATTGAGGGTTAATTTTTTGGAGGCTGTGATTTTAAATTTAATATGAATACTTTAATCTGTCAAAACTGTAATGCGACCGGCGCCGTAAGGATTCTCATAGCCTTCTTTAATTCTCGCGTTCAGGTGGTTCTGCACATATTCCATAATGGCGTCCACATCGGTCATGATGGCGTCCTTCAACAGGTTGCAGCCGTTGAACATCACCATGCCGTTGCCGCCGTCCTTTAATATGTAGCTGGTGCCGCCTACGGTATAGGTTTTCTTCAGGTCGATGGGCTTACCGCTGATGAGAATGTCCTTGATGCGGCGTTCCCCGTTCACCCTCACAAAGTTGCCCTTCGCATCTTTAACAACCCCGGAGGGAATGCGAGAGTCGATGGCATAGGACATGCCGGATACGTGCAGGAAGCCGCCGCTTTCTTCCGGATAGTTGACGGCTCCCACTTCCAGCGCGTCCGCGATCTGCTGTCCGGTGGCCTCTACCACGGTGCACATGTTGATGAAGGGAAAGGCCTCCAGCAAATCGTTATAGGAAAACACGCCCGGTTTAATGGTCTTGCGGATCGAACCGCCGTTGACCAGGGAGACATCTGTGTTCAGCACAAAACGGTACGCGTCCGCCACAAGGTCTCCCAGGTTGGTTTCCCCGCTACGCACCCGCCGTTTTCCGGTGGCAGGGTCGTCGCAGGTGAGTTCTACCAGGGCTTCGCCGACGGGCTGGTTCAAAATCGCGGCAAAGCGTTTGTTTTCTCTGGCGATTACTTTGGCGACTTTCGGGTCCCTGGGCAGCAGGTCCCGGATCAGTTTGAAAGAAAGGGAACCGTCTGTGCCGATGATAATCTGGCCCAGGGTCTGAAGCTTGGTTCCGGTCTGTACGACGGTGACATCTTTGCCTGCTTTATTTGTGATTTTGTGAGGCGGCACATACTGCTCGTGGGAGTGCCCGTCGATGACCGCGTCGATGTTGTATGTGTTGGCGGCTACCGTGCTGCTGTTCCATCTGGGCAGGGAACCGTTGCATCCCAAATGTCCTACCAGAAATACATAATCCGCGCCGTCATAGCGGGCGTTGTCCACCGCATCCTGTACAGCTTTGTACAGTTTTTCGCCGTTGTTGTCTTCCATAAAACCGTATATGAAGTTTCCGTTTTTGTCCTGGAAATATTTGGGCGTGGAGCTGGTAAGGGTCTGGGGGGTGGTCACACCCACGAAGCCAATTTTTTTATCCCCCAGCCGGATGATCTTGTAAGGCTTAAACACCAGCCTGCCGGTTTTGAGATCGGTGAGGTTGGCGCAGTAAAAACCGCACTTCAGCTGGGAGGCAAGCTTCAGGAATTGCCCCATGCCGTAATCGAATTCATGGTTGCCGGGAATGACAAAGTCATAGCCTGCGGCGTTCATAATCTTGATGATGGACTCACCGTTGGAAAGCTTCCCGAGGGGAGTGCCCTGGATGGCGTCGCCGGCATCCACCAGTGCCACGGGAAAGCCTTCCTGCTGCAGGTCTTTTTTATATTGCGATACCTTTTCAAGATGAAGGTTGTCGCTGACGCCGCAGTGGATGTCGTTGGTGTGTAAAATGATAATCTCTTTTCCCGCGGTCAGCGCTGTCAGCGGAAGCAGCAGGCAGAAAAGCAGTGTCAGGATCATGTAAAGCAGTTTGCGGATGGTTTTATTCATGGTTTTCGTCCTTTCCAAATACCGGATCAAAAGGGAGAAGCGGCAAACGGGATTTACTTAAACAGGATAATTATATATAATTATATATTACCAAATATAATATGTAAAGAAAGCGATCGTTATGGAACTGTGGAAGCGTAATGTTTATATCTGTACCCTGGCGGCGTTCATCACATCGGTGGGGATGAGCCAGCTGGCTCCCATGCTGCCGCTGTACATCCAGTCCCTGGGGGTGACGGATCAGGGGGAGGTGGCCCGCTGGGCCGGCATCATCTTCGCCATGAACTTTGTGACCCTGGCTATCTTTTCGCCTATCTGGGGGCGCCTGTCTGACCGGTACGGCCGCAAGATCATGTGCCTGCGGGCGGTTGTCTGGCTGGCTGTCATCAACTTTGGCATGGGCATGGCCCAGCATGTGTACCACCTGGTGATACTGCGCCTTTTGCAGGGCGCTTTAAGCGGTTTTCTGGCTACGGCCATTCCCCTGGTGTCTTCCGAATCCCCGACTCACCGGGCGGGCTGGTCTCTGGGTGTGTTTTACACCGGGCAGATTAGCGGCACCCTTATCGGTCCCCTGCTGGGAGGCTGGCTGGCGGAGACGGTGGGATACCGGAATACCTATTTTGTAGTAGCAGGTTTTTGCCTGCTCAGCAGCCTGGCCATCATGGGGATCCATGAGACCCGGCGTGTTGCAGACAAGGCGGCTGTCAAAGTATCCAACAGGGAAGCCTTCCGTTCCGTATCACGCCCTTCCATGCTGTACGGGATCTTTATGACTACGTTTTCGCTTCAGTTTTCCCTCATGTGCATCGAGCCCATCCTGACCGTTTATATAAAGGGCATGGTGCCGGAATCGGAGCACGTGGCCCTGATTTCCGGGGCGGTCTTTTCCAGTGCCGGGTTTGCCAGTGCGCTGTTCAGTTCCCGGCTGGGAGCCCTTTCGGATCGCATCGGGACTCAGAAGGTACTGTTCTGTTCCCTGCTGACGGCCTGCGCAGTGGCCATTCCCCAGGCTTTTGTCACGGCGCCCTGGCAGCTGGGAATGCTGCGTTTTATCCACGGCATCGCGGTGGCGGGGCTGATGCCTTCCGTGAATCATCTGATCAAAGAAGCGGCGCCCCAGGAGTTTCTGGGACGCATGTACGGGTTCAACCAGTCCTTCCAGTTTATCGGCATGAGCTCCGGCGCCATTTTCGGCGGCTTCATTGCGGAGCATTTCGGCATCCCCAACCTGTTTTTCATTGCGGCTGCCATGCTGCTGGCCAGTGCGGTGCTTTGTTATAAAGTGATCGGGGCAAGGACATAAGGGAACGCAATGTACTGGTATAAGTTTGCTTTACGCTGACAGAAGGGCAGGGGAATACCACATAATTTTTTGGTATTATTCTGTAAAATAAATTTTAATTTCTGATTGATGTGATATAATTAAAAAAGGAAAACAAAAACGCCGGAGCATTTACTGATACAAATGCCGGGGTGTTGTCGTTGCAGCATTCAATTTGTGCTGAAGAACATTCTTAGAGGGTATAAAGAAGCATTCTTGGAGGGAGTAAAATGAAAAAGATATTTATACTGTGCGCTTTGCTGGTTACGTTGTTTGCGTCTGTATGCGGCGCGGAGCCGGTGTCCGATTACTGCAAGCTGGACCAGGGCAAGTGGATCTGGCTCAGCTCCACGGATTATCAGGGAACGTTTTTTGATCACACCAGCGTGGAAAAAGTGCCTGACAAAAATGAAAAGAAGGTCTGGGTCTGCACCTACACCTGGGTGGACGATACCTTCGGCAAAGGCATGCATTATGTGTTTGTGAAGTACGGCATCAATTATGACAATTACACCGCGTACATGGAGAAAGGCGCGGTGCAGGACGAAAACCTGAACACCATTAAGTCTTACGACAGGCTGAAGTATAATCCGCAACCCATCAGGGAGGGTACGGTACTGGACCGCCTGGCCAAACGGATAAAAGCTTTTGGTAACGGGGATAAATGATAGAAAAAAATAACCTGACTTGTCTTGAACACGTCAGGTTATTTTTATGCCGCAACACCCTTCTCTAAATAAAACAATAAAAATGTGTAGCACAAATAGTGTGATTTATTGTATAATATATATAATGAAACAGGGATTGCGTTGTACTTATTCTGCCCGGGTCCGTGAATACTGAGTCATAAAGTGACAGGCCCTCGAAGAATGAGGAGAAGGAAGGGCAGACCATTTTGTGAAAGGTGGGGAGAAGGATTATGGAAATGAAGAACCAGACAGAGGAACACAGAAAATACCTGGAATTGCTGGCACGGGAGTTTCCCACTCAGGAAGCGACGGTCACAGAAATTGTCAACCTGCAGGCTATCATCAACCTGCCCAAAGGCACGGAGCATTTTATGAGCGATCTGCACGGGGAGTACGAAGCCTTTTACCACATTTTGAACAACAGCTCCGGCGTCATCCGGGAAAAAGTGGACATGCTGTTCACCGAAAGCATGAACGACCGGGACCGCAAGAACCTCTGCACTCTGATCTATTACCCCAAAGAAAAACTGGACATGATAGAAAAAGAAAACCCGATTTTGGAAACGTGGGCAAAGACCACCCTGCGGCGCCTGCTGCGGCTGGCGCGTCTGCTGTCCTCCAAGTACACCCGTTCCAAGGTGCGTAAGGCCATGCCGGAAGGCTTCCGTTATGTGCTGGACGAATTGCTCCATGCCCTGCCGGACGAAGACCAGAACCGGTATGTGTACCACGCCAAAATTCTGGACACCATTTGGGAGACGGGAAGCTTCCGTCCTTTCGTCTATGCCCTAACCTACCTGATCAAACGGCTGGCGGTGGACCACCTGCATATCGTGGGCGATATCTATGACCGCGGTCCTTATGCCCATAAAATCATGGATCGGCTGATGACGCATCACTCCGTAGACATACAGTGGGGCAACCACGACGTGCTGTGGATGGGCGCGGCGGCCGGCAGTATACCCTGCATCATCAACGTGATCCGCAACAATATACGCTATAACAACTGGGAGATTCTGGAAAACGGCTACGGCATCAGCCTGCGGGACTTTGTGGTCTTTTCTGCGGAAAAATACCAAAAAGATGAAAGCAAGAACGCGCTGGTGAAAGCCATCAACGTGATGCTGTTCAAGGCGGAAGGCCAGGCCATGCTGCGCCATCCGGAATATAAGATGGAAGACCGGCTGCTGTTCGACAAGATCGACCCGGTGAAAGGCATTGCTACGCTGCCGGACGGGAAGCAGTACGAAATGAACTCCACGGACTTCCCTACCTACGATCCGGAGCATCCTTACGAGTATTCGCCGGAAGAAGAAAAGATCATTGCGGACTGGCAGTGGGATTTCATGAACAGCGAAGCGCTGCAGAAGCATATGGATTTCTTCTTCAGCCACGGTTCCCTGTATAAGATTATGAACGGCAACCTGATGTTCCACGGCGGGCTGCCCATGGACGAGGCAGGCAATTTCCGGGATGTGACCCTGATGGGCAAGACCTTGAAGGGGCGCGCCTACATGGACTGGGTGGACCGTCTGAGCCGTATCTGCTACCGGCGGCGTACATTAGCAGACCAGGATTTCTTCTGGTTCCTTTGGATCCATCCCGATTCCCCGGTGACAGGACGCACCATCAAGACTTTTGAGCGCAGCTATATCGACGATGAAGATACCTGGAAAGAACCGCAGGATCCCTACTACAAACTGCACCGGAAGAAAGAAATCTGCGAAAAGGTGCTGCATGAGTTCGGGCTGGATTCGCCCCAGTCCCACATCATCAACGGCCACACCCCGGTGAAGGTGGCTAAAGGCGATACCCCGGTGCGGGCCGGCGGCAAGGAAATCTGCATTGACGGCGGCTTCTGCAAGGCTTACCAGAAATCTACCGGCATCGCAGGTTACACGCTGATCTTCAATTCCCACGGTATCCGCATCAAGGCCCATTATCCTTTCCAGGACATTGAGCACGTGCTCACCACCAACGCGGATATCGACTCCGTCACCACCCAGGTGGAGATGGAACCCAAACGGGTAATGATCGGCGACACGGACAACGGCCAGAATTTAAAACAGCAGATCTCGGATTTGAAAGATCTGCTGGAGGCATATCGAAACGGAAGAATTTTAGAGAAGAGATAAGAGGAAAAAGGGAAAGGCCTTTGCAAACGTTTCTGACGTTTTGCTCAGGCCTTTTCCTTTTTTCTGTTTAGTATAATTTAGTACGTTACTTCAGCAATTTCCGGTGTATACAAATTTCAAATATTTCCGTGCTACGTCTGCCAGCCGGTATACCCGGGCGACAGGCGTTTCATTTCTGTCCACCATGTTCCAGCGGGGGAAGAATTTGCTGACGTGGAGGGGGATGTCCGGGGAAAGGGACGCGATCCATTGGGCAATGGCTTCTATTTCTTCCGGGGAATCGTTTTCTTTTGGAACAATGAGGGTGGTGAGTTCTACGTGGGCGGTCTTCACCGCTTCGGTGATAAATGCTTTCACCGTTTCCAAATCGCCTCCCAGTTTCTTGTACCATTCCGGTGTGAAGCCTTTCAGGTCAATGTTGTAAGCGTCCACGATGCCCGCCAGGCTTTTTGCAATTTCTGTTGAGAAGTTTCCGTTGGTGACCACCACGTTCTTTTGCCCGTTGCGGTGAACGATCTCACCTGTGTCCCGGATGAACTCCCAGCTTAACAAGGGTTCATTATAGGTGAAAGCCACGCCGATGTTTCTTCTGTTTTTCAGTTCCAGGGCCTTGGCTGCAATCTGTTCCGGCGTGGCGATGACGGGTTGAAAGGCGTCACGCCCGTACTGGGAGATGGAAAAATTCTGGCAGAAAGGACAGCGTAAATTGCAACCATAACTGCCCAAAGACAAAATGGTTGTGCCCGGATAAAAACGGTTCAAGGGTTTCTTCTCAATAGGATCCAGCGCCAGTGAGGTGAGAAAACCGTAATTGCCACAGACGTTTTTTCCGTCCTGCAGGGTACGAACCCGGCAAAAACCGGTTTTGCCTTCCTGCAAGGTGCAGTGGTGATGACAGTAGGTACAGGTTTGGGACATGATAGTTGTCTCCTTGCATTATTCGTGAGAGGGTTGCCATGCTGAAACAGCAACGCCAAACGCTAGCCATCCAGATTAGAAACAAAAATCAAAAATGCCGAATCACTTCAAACCGCTGCAGCTGGCAGCCGCTTTCTTCCGGACGGATGCCTGCCTTTTGTTTGGCGATGTCGACCTGCTGCTCAATGGTGTCGACCCCTGGCAGATTCGGTAGCAGCAGGCCGCTGCGACTGCCTTTGGTCACCAAAACACCGTAGCGTTTTACATCTAACTGGGCAGGGGAGCTGATGGGTTCCATAGGCCCCAACACATCCACGCTGTATTCCAGTTCCTCCAGTTCCTCCGGCGTCACCGGGGTGAAACGGGGATCCCGGCTGCAGGCGGAGATGGCGTTGTGCCGGATCTCCTCAGCCACATTGTCGTACATGGGCCCGATGGTGCCGATGCAGCCCCGCAGCGAACCGCGGATTTTCAGGGAAACAAACACGCCGGCCTTCTGCGCTGTCATTTCCGGGATAATATGCTGAGGTGAACGCAGGTAACCGCCGTTGCTGTTTACATAGTGTTCAATGACTTCCCGGGCCAGCTTCACATAGTCATCTTCTTTTGCCAGACGTTCTGCCTTCATTTTGTTGCGGATGTTGTCGTAGGCGTCCAGGAAGTGTCTGCTTTCATCTTTTCCTAAAGGAATGAACAGGGTGACACCGTAACCCACGCCGAAGGGACCTTCGTAGCTTAACTGTTCTGCTTTCACGGCCAGACCGTCCAGGGCGCCGGCCATCAAAACGAAAGAGCGGTGCCCGCACTCGGCGGCTTCTTCCAAAAACGCATCTTTAAAGGAGAACAGGTTTGCGAAGTCTCCGCTTCCCATGATCTCCATGATCTTTTTATCATAGACCGGGCCGGCGGCGTTAAACCCGTAAGGGCCGTTTTTCGTTAATTTGTGTGAAAGGTCGCCGCTGGCAATCCAGGCGATTTTCCGTCCCAGCTTCTCAGCCGTTTCCGCAATAAGCATGCCCAGACGGTAATGCTCTTTCAGTGAAAAACCGGACAAGGCCAGCCTCACCACCTTGCAGCTTCTGCAGTATTTGGCAAGGAAATACAGCGGTACCATGGTCCCGTGATCCAGGTCCGGCTGCCGGTTGCCCAAAGTACCGGCGGCGATGCCTGCCTGTTTTGCCGCCCCGTCGATGGCGCAAACCAGTTCTTCGTCATAATTCACACTGAACTTGACCTGGGGCGCCCCAAACTGGGCCATACTTCCTTTGGCGGAAGGACCGGGCGAAATATGGAAGTAATCAGAATACAAAATGGAATGGGGACTGGAGATGATGACCGTGTCCGGATTTAAATCCGCAATGAATTTCGCGGCGGCTTCGTAAGCGTCGATGGTGGCCTGGATGCCTTTTTCTTCCCCGTGCCCTACTTCGGGAATAATTAAGGGTGGGTGGGGAACCTGGACTGCGCCGAGAATTGCCATGGCGAGGACTCCTTTCTATTAAACAGTTGCCGTTCGCTGATTCGAAATGACCTTGAACATGATTTGCTTGAAAAATGAAAGATCCATGAATGATCCTGCTTTTATTATACAGCAAATTAAAAAGGACAGCATCAGAAAATTGACAAGGCAAGAGCGAGTTGTTAAGATTAACAATAGGAAATGAAACGCAGGAGTTTTCCATATATACAATGGGCGAAATTATGAACGAAGAAAAGAACTCGTCAGAAAAGAATCTGAAGCAAAATATAAATACAAAACCTGAAGCCAACATAGACGCCAATACCGTACAGGAAGTGGACACCGCCGCCATCAACGCGACGGCCACGGAAGACCTGCCAAAGCCCCGGCGCAGGCAGCGGCCTAAAAAGAAAGGCCGTGCAGTAGCCGGGCAGATTTCACGGTTGAAATTGGCTGTGATATTTTTGGTTCCACTGTTGCTGGTTGCCTTTTGGACAGAGATTGCACCGGTGCTGGTTTCAGCGGGTATACTCGGCAGCCTGTTTGACCTGCCGGGTTCATATGAATCCGCAAACCTGCGGGGCGTGCTGCAGCTTGTTTTGTTGGCGCCTATACTGTACGCAGGCCGGCAGTTTTATCTGCAGGCGCTGCAGGATCTGCAGGAACGCATTCCGTCTGCGGAGGTAATGCTTCTGCTCAGCACGCTGGCTGCAGTGGCAGGCGGGTTGTACACCGTTGTTCATCTGGTGCTGGGTCAGCCTTACTGGAACCTGCCGCCGCTGTTCCTTGCCTATATCGGTGTGTGCGTAACGGCGGCGCTGGGCAGCGTGTACCTGGACCGCTGGTGCAAGGCGCCCCTGCCCCAATTCCTGGACCTGCCTTCCATGTGGCTGGTTAGCGGTTCCATTTTGCTGGCCATTGTGGCCTGCCTCAGCTTTTTCTTTACCGGAAAAGCAACCTTCCCAGTCTGGCAGATTGCCATGTCGATTTTTGTTTGCTGTTGTCCTTCCCTGCTGCTGCCTGCCGTCAGCGCAGCGGCCTTTACTGCGGTGCAGAAAGCGGCCTCCCGGAACATCCTGCTTCGGGATGGCACGGTGTTAGGCGATGCAGGGGAGACCTCGCTGATTATTTTTGACAAGACCGGTACCCTGACCATAGGACATCCGGTGCTGACAGACATTCATGTTTTTAACAACGGGTATGAGACGGGGCTTCTGAGTATGGCGGCGGCCATGCTGCAGGACAGCGACCTGCCGGAGGCCGCAGCGGTGCGGGATGCGGCGGAGGGCTGCAAGCTGCCCCTTGTGACGGAAATTCAGTCTACCCCGGAAGGCTGGCACAGCGCCCGCTGCTTTAGAGAGAATATCAGACTGGGATCCCTGGAATATGTGCAGCGTTATGTGCGCATACCCCCTGAGGTCAACGGCTACGTGGAGCAGATGTCCGACGTGGGCAAAACGATTTGGTATTTAACCGTAGGCCGTACCTTGTACGCCATCTTCGGTTTTTCCGATGAGTTGCGGGAAGAGACTCCGGAAGCCATGCGCCGGCTCAAAGACCTGGGCATTGTCACCTCGGTAATGACCGCGGACAACAAACGGGCCGGACTGCACCTGGCCCGGTTATCCGGGGCGGAACGAGTAGCCGCCGGCCTGCTGCCGACCCATAAGGCGCAGCTGGTGCAGACCTTCCGCAAGGGCGGCGAAATAGTGGCGGTAGTTGGCGACGGGGATAACGACGCCCCGGCGCTGGAATGCGCGGACTTCGGCTTTGCCATTGGCAGCGGAACAAAAACCGTATGGAAAGCGGCCCAGGTGGTGCTGACGGACAACGACCTGCGTAATGTGGCGGCTACGTTTAAATTGAGCCGGGCCTGTGTGGAAACCATTCAAAAGAATGTGCGCATGGTATGTATCTGCAACCTGCTGCTGCTGCCGATAGCGATGGGCATCGCCTTCTTATTCGGTGGCCCGGTATTAAAACCCTGGATGCTGCTGGTTGTGACATTGCTGGCGGCTGCTTTGCTGGCGTATAATACGTGGAAACTGAAAAAACAAAGATTGAAATAAGGCCGGTTTTGGCAGAGAAACTCTATGCCAGGTCTTTTCTTGCAGTTTGCATGTACAGCCATTTAATGACTACTATAGTGACATACAAACTGTCACTCTTTAATTAATAAAGACCAGGTACGAAAACCCGCTCCATGACTGGATTTGCGAAGCAAATTCGGGCGTTTAAACGCCCGAAAGATCATTAAAGGAACAGGTAACGCAATTATGTTTTGCTTACGCCTGTTCCTTTTTTATTTACTTAATTATAGAAGCACGGCTGCGCTGTTGTGTAATTTACTCTTCCTCTTCAGCGGACGGAATTACATCCAGGCCTGAATCGAATCTCTTTTTCTGCTTGCGCAGGATTCGTTTCAGGTCTTTTTGTGTTTTCGCCCCTGTCTTTTGGAACAGGTTGCCGATATGGTACTTAACGGTCCGGGGGGTTACCACCAGGGCCTCCGCGATTTCCGCAATGCTGTGTTCCTTCAGCAGTTCCTGGAGAATCTCAATTTCCCGCGGCGTCAGGTGATAGAATTCCTTGAATCTCAGGAGCAGTTCATCCATCTGCTCCGGCGTAATATTAAATGTAGGATTCAGGGTGGGCGGAACAGATTCAACGGATACGGTATCGTTTGTTGTGTGCAGTTCCAGACTATTAGTTGAAGCGATATCTTTGTTTACAGGTGTTTCTTTTGCTGCAAGGGAATCAGGATACTTGACGGTAATTGCTATTCCGTCAACCGGCGTTTCCTGATCGGTTGTTGGAACAACGGTAACACTTGAGCCGATTCCGTCAGTTGAACCAACGTCATTGGTTGAACCGGTAACTGCATATGGCCTGTAATCGCTCTGCACCAGTGCGGGGCCGTTCACCGTGGCCAGTATGACAGGACGGTTTGCATTTTTGTGCCATACCAGCATGACCTGGTAAAACAGGGCAACGGAAAGCATCAGCAGGATCACGTACACAAGGAAGGTGAGGGACACGGGCAGGTGCTGCAACAGGATGATGCCCAGCATCGCGCCGATGGCGCCGCAGGGGAGTTCGATGACCCGGCCCATGCCAGCCCAGAGTTCAGCCCGGGACACGTGAGAGGCCAGCTTGATGAACAGCCAGATCAGGAACACGATTAAAAAGGTGGTGAAGAAACAGTCGGCGATATTGGACAGGCCTACATTGCCCCCTTCCAGCAGGAAGACGCAGAAACCCAGAGACATGGTTTTGGCCAGCAGGGCCGTCAGAGGCAGGTAGAGCGGGTATTTGTCTGCCAGCCAGCCGGCCAGCAGAAATCCTCCCACGTTTACGAAACGGGTGTAGCGGAACCATTCCGCAGATTCCGCGTGACGGGTCAGGAAAAGGCTGTCGCTGAAACCAACCGTTAAGGACAGCAACGCCGCGGCAATCAGAAACAGGGGCGCGTGACGCCGGATCAGCGAATCAGGCGCAGGCGTCGCAGTATTTGTTTCGGTTTCCTTTGGTTCATTTCGCAATAAAACGATTGCCATGATGGCAAGCACCGGTAACAGGAAATACAGGGAATCGCTTTGGGAAATGCCAAGGCTTTTGACCAGCGATTCTGACAAAAACATAAAAAAGTGTGAACAGGCCAGGAAGGAGCCGATGCAGAAGCCCTGTCTTCCTGAGGGAACACAGCGGGAAATCCGGTAAAAGAGGTTGCCTGTCAGATAACCGTTGCTGGCAGCAAAGAGGAAAAGCCCGGCGTAACAAAGGTGAAGACCTGTGCCGGTAGACAGAATGGTTGCCAGGGCCGCGATGCTGATGCCGTTGACGCCAAGGGCTGCCATGAAAGCACGGCGTAAGGAAAAATCCGGAAAACTGTGACGGAATATACCAAAGGACAGGATGCCTCCCGCTGTGGATAACATGAAAAAGAGGTTGAGCCATGCCAGTTCCGTCTGGCCCGAGACCGGGGCCATGGCAGCGAAAAAAGCAATGTAAACCGTTACGCTGGTATACAGGCAAAGCGCGTTAAGCAAAACCAGGCTGCGGAACATGGCAGCGGACCTCCTTTCCGAAATTAAGGAAACAATGTTTAAATGCGTTTGAGCGATCGCAGACAAGCGAGCATACAAAGTCATCCGTAGTTCCTTACATTGTAATTATACCACAAAAGAAGTATAGCAAGTATAGCGCAGATTTCATTTTTTTGCAAAAAGTACAGGTAATTTACGCAAAAGTACAGGTTTTCATAGCGCATTTGACAAAAGACTGTACCGGAGTACAGTAGTAAAATCCGCAAGATGGTACTATGATAAATATGGATAGGTATGCGCAGAAATTAAAAAAGGAGTTGGGGTATAATTTCTGTTTCCATACAGGATGTGGTGCAAAACAGGTTGGGGATAAGACAAGCTAAAAATTAAAATTTTATCATATTGATTCTAAACAAGAGGGAGGAGACCAGCATGAACAAAATCTACAAAGTTGTGTGGAGTAAAGTTAAACACTGTTACGTGGTAACCAGCGAGCTGGCAAAACGGAACGGCAAAGGCTGTGGCGCCCGTTCCTTGCGGATGGCTGCGGTGTCCATGGGTGTGGCGGCTGCGTTGTTGTGCACTGGGGGACATTTACTGTTTAACCCGTCTGTGGCAGAAGCGGCATATGTGCAAGTGAATGGAACATATTATGCTTATTCCGGTGGCGACTGGGGTTCTTATTATAGTGTTGATAATTTATACTGGAATCCATCTGGAAAAAGCCTGACGGTTACATCTGCTACGACGGATGATCTGGGCAATGCTATGACAGTGGACAGTATGTCTGTTACCGGTTCAGATTCGATAAGTTACAAAAAAGGAAGCAGATATGTCATTGGCAATGTAGCCTACGGCTCTGACAGCGGTACCCGTGTAATTGTTAACAGATATACAAGCGGCAAGGGCGGCAAGTTGACGATAGGAGGAGAGGAAAAGCAAATTTACCTGAATCCCGGTTTAGCAGCAGTCTATGGAGCGCACGGAACTGTAACCGGCTATACGGTTACGGTGGATATGGGAAGCAATGGTAGTGTCAATAGTGTTTATGGCGGAATTTCTACAGACAAAGACGTGACCGGAAACACAGTCAATGTAAAAAGCGGTGTGATGAATTACGTAACCGGAGGCTACAATCCTTACAGTTCTTCCGGAAATGCCAACCAAAACACAGTGACTATCAGCGGCGGTACAGTGAACCAACAAATACACGGCGGCGACTCCGGATCAGGCAACGCCAACAATAATACTGTGGAAATCACAGGCGGTACAGTGACAAATGTAACCGGCGGGACTGGAGGATCTAACGGAACTGACCAGGCAAACGGCAACACTGTTACTGTCAGCGGCAATCCTGTCATCACAGGTTATATCTATGGAGGAGAAGGCTCCAATGAGACGAAGAATAATACTGTAACTATCAACGGCGCTACGGTGGGTTTTGTGGCAGGCGCTATCAATTATGGCTTTGGTACAAACCCGATAGCAAGTTTAAACCGGGTTACCGTCAAAGGCAGTTCCCAGGTAACAGGTTATGTATACGGTGGACGTGACGGTTATGGTACTGCCGTAATGTCAGATAATACTGTGACAATTCAGGGAAATGCCGTTGTGACAGGAAATGTATATGGCGGCTATGGTTGGGGTGATAACAACAGCGAGGGCAATGACCGCGCCATAAAAACAAAGAACAAGGTGTTTATTGAAGAAAACGCGCAGGTCACCGGTAATGTGTACGGCGGTAGCCAGAGCGGATATTACGATTACAGTGATACCGGCAATACAACTGATAACACAGTGACCATCAGCGGCGGAACTTTAACGGGCAATGTATACGGCGGTTCTGTCAGTGGCTATATAACCGGAAACGCTACAGGCAACCAGGTGAGTGTTACTGGTGGCACGGTCACCGGCGATGTGTACGGCGGTACCCATGAAGCAGGGGAGGTAAACGGCGGCACACTTTCAAAGGAAATAGCCGGCAATGTGACAGGAAACAGTGTGACCATCAGTAAGGGAACCGTGACTGGTAATGTCTACGGCGGCTCTGTTGCAGGAGAAAATGTTATCGGTAACGCCAACAGCAACAAAGTGGAGATTAGCGGTGGGACAGTGAAAGCCGCAAAAGGTGGCGACTATGTTTACGGAGGGTACAGCGATACCGGGAATGCTTCTGATAATAGCGTTGCAGTAAGCGGCAGCAGCAAAGTAAGTATGAAGGTGTATGGCGGCGTTACGAAATACGCTGAAGGCGCGGCGGAAAAAAATACGGTGACTGTTAAAGACAGCGCGGAACTGTCAGACGGCATTACCGTAGCCTGGAATCCTAACAAGGATGCGAAAAACAACACAGTTACTGTTGAGAATGGTACGGTGAAAGGCTATATCAATGGCGGCGTAGCCAAGGGTGCAGCCGAGAATAATCACATTATTATTAATAACGGTACGGTCAGTTACCTGCAGGGCGGATGCGGTGATGGCAACGCTACAGATAACACTGTTGAAGTGAACGGTGGAACGGTTAATGATACCATATATGGCGGCTTTTCAAATGCAGGAACGGTAAATGCAAATACCGTAACTGTTAATAGCGGCACAGTGGCCGGTACCATACATGGGGGTTTTACCAACGACGGAACGGTAAACGAAAATTCTGTAACTATCAAGGGCGGAAAAGTAAGTTATCACGTTCATGGCGGGTATGGTTATAACGGTGAAGCAACTGGCAATACGGTAACGATGACTGCCGGACAGGTGGATGGTAATGTATATGGCGGCGTCAGTGAAACGAAAGCTACAAGTTCCAACAAAGTGAAGGTGAGTGGCGGCAAGGTCACTGGTAATGTGTTTGGCGGGCGAAGCGGAAGAAGTTATGGGAGCAGTTACCCCGCTGTAGGGGATGTGACGAGCAATGAGGTTGAGATCAGTGGTAACGCCGAAGTTTCTGTTTCGGTGTATGGCGGTAAGGTAAGCAACGCAACCGCCAACGTAGAAGACAATTCGGTGACCATCAAGGATGCAAGCAAAGTAAACCGTGGGATTGACGGAGGACAAACTGATTACGGGAATGCGATACATAACACGGTCACAATTGAAGGCGGGACGGTAACCGGGTATAGCGCTGACAATGTCACTGGGGGCAGGGTTAGCGGTATTGATAGTAACGGTGCGGCGCGAAATAACGAAGTAATAATCAGTGACGGTACGGTTCGTATTGGCGTTCTGGGCGGTTTTGCCCAGGGCGGCGAAACTACGGGGAACAAGGTCACCATCAGCGGCGGCACGATAACCGGGGCCGTTGAAGGCGCATACAATTCGGGTGTTGCAGCGAACAACTCTGTGACGATCACCGGGGGCGCGTTGAGCAATTATGTTACTGGCGGTCGCAGTGGCATGACTGCAACCGGCAATACTGTCTCGATTGCAGGCGGCACGGACAGTTGGATTATCAGCGGCGGTGATGGACAACGTGGCGCAATAGGTAACACTGTCACCATCAGTGGCGGTGACCTGACCGTTACACAGGAAAAAGCCCGTCCAATTTACGGCGGGTATATTAACTACTTTTACAACAGTACGGGCGATGCGACAGGCAATACCGTGAATTTGACAGGCAGCACGACAGGTCTTGAAACCCGAAACCTGGTTGGCGGCTACGATTATAATGGAGGAAGCGGTGATGTCATAAGCGGTAATGAGCTGCACGTTGGCGGCACAAAGGACGGCAGCGTGACCGGCGCATGGACGGGTTCTTCCAATAATACAGTGAATAAGGTATCCAATTTTGAAACTATTGCCTTCCACAGCTTAAATTGGAGCACTACTGTGGCGGCGCTGGAAGCGACAACGGTAGAGAACGTTGGGGCGATTGACATTAAAAACCTGGTATTTGATTCAGCTTCTGCTACCGGAACCATGTCGCTGCTGAAATCGGGCAGCGATCTGGACACTGTTAAGCTGAATTATTCCGGCGGCGCAGGCGTAGACATTACCACAGACGGCGTGGTGATCAGCAGCGGATCCGGAGAGCAGACGGAAGAGACCGGCGTCAACGGTGTGAAGCTGACCTCCACTTCCAGTGAAAGGGTGCTGCTTGCAACGGACAAGAAAGCTATCAACTATGAAAAAGGCGCGACGACGGTGAGCGGGATCACGTTTGCAACGTTTGATAACGCCGAAGCAGCCCGGAGTCTGGATGGGGTGTCATTTGCAACGACGAATACGATTGATGCAAAAGACTTGCAGTTTAAGGAAACCAATAAGGCGCTGAAGAAGGGAGAGTCCATTACCCTGCTGACCACCAATGCAACGGGGATGGTTCAGACTGTTGCCAACGGTACGGATAAGACTATCGCTATTAATAATTACAAAGATGACCAGGGTATTGTGTTCGGCGCAACTGCAACGGGCGTTGTGACTTCCACAGGCAGCGCGATAAACTACACTGTAGGCAGTGTGGATGTGAGTGCCATCAACCTGAAAGACTGGACCGGAACAACTTCTTCCGTGACGGATGGCTGGACCGGCGCAGGTGTTACGGTGTCCGGCGCCTTTACGGAACCGGAGATGGCGGTGAATAGTAGCCGGGAAATCCTGACAGCAGCTCCGGCAGGTTTCTTTACCGATGGAGCCATTGATGAGGCGATCAAATACAAAGCAGGCGCTGCCTTCGAAGGTGATGAAGCCAACGGAGTGACGTTGGCAGGCACCCAGTCGAAAGGCGTAATGGCTGCCGATGAAGGAAAGAAACTGGTATATGCCGCCGGCGCGAAAGATGTGACAGACATTACTCTGGGTACGATGACCGCAGGCACGCCCCGCGATATGAATGCGGATTACGATTTTGCAAATGCTGCAAAGATTGATGCAAGCGGGTTCGCCTTTGCTAAACCGGAAGACGTGAAAGCAGATGTGGCGCTGGTAACGAATGCGACCAACCTTGCGGCAGATAAAGATGTGACCGGCAAGGATCACACGCAGGATTTTGAAAAGACAGCTTCTAACCAGGCTGTGGTCACTGCTGCTGTAAAAGGTACAATCGCAACTGCAGCGGGAGCTGTGAATTACACCTATGGCGGTACAGAACTGAAGACTGTAAATTTAGCGCAGTGGAATGCAGAAGCGGCGGATTTTGATGCTGCAGGCTGGACCAGGGCAGAGGGTGCGACGGTAGAGACGGACGGGATGAATGTCAACCTGGATCCCGGTACCGTACAGACAATTTTGACGGTTACAGGTGTAGACCTGAGCGGCATAACGGTAAACGGCGATACCTATAAATGGAAAGATGGCGGTGAGTCTATTGCGGATACCAGCCATGAGAGCGGCGTACTGGTTTCTGCCGGTGAAACCACGGGCGGCGGCGTAAAAGTAAGTGATACCAATACAAGCCAGCTGATCTACCAGCAGAGCAAGAACACGGTGACGGGAATCACCCTTGGTAACGTCGCGTTTGAAAAAGACGGGATCCTTCGTGAGTTTAAAAACGCATATGACCTGACCAATGCCGACATTGACGCAACCGGCTTTGCTGTTTCCAATGCGGCGACGGCAACCATGAACGCCGGTGATACGATGGTCGTTGTGGATGCGGCCAATGCAATCAAGGGAGCGGGCGAAGAAACAAGGACACTGAAGGATTTTGCAACACAAAATGCCGGCGACGCTATTGCGTTTACAGATGCCGTTGACGGAACGGTACTTACCTTTGCGGGCGTCCATCAGGATACATTAGAGCAAAATGAAGCGAAGACACAAATCATTTACAAGGTTGGCGACAAGAACGTGAACGCGGTAACCTTTGCCGGTGAAGTGGCATGGAACGACAGCGGGGCGTATTACACCAACGACGCAGCCAAGTACAAATTTAACGGTGCCACGGATATTGATGCTGCGAACCTGAAGGTAACGGGCTCTTCCGCAACGGAACTCAAAAAAGGCGATGCCATGACCCTGCTTAGCGCGGAAGGCATGACAGTTGGTACGATGATCCAGCCAACGACGGCTGCAGGCATTGAGATGAATTTCAAAGAGAAGGGCGTTGCTTTTGGCGCGAAAGCTGCAGGGGAAGTGAAGGCCGAAGCCAATACGGTGAAGTTTGAAGTGACCGGCGTAAATGTGAACACGGTCGACATCGGCGCGGTGGAATGGGCTAAAGGTGAGATCCTGGCTGACCGCAGTGACGCCAGCTATAACTATGCAGGTGTTACGGCCTTAGGCACAGGAAACTTTGACATGTCCTTTGCAGAAGGAGTGCCGGAGATGCTGGCAGCCAATGATTCCATGACGCTGCTGCAGGCAAACGATACCCTGACAGCAATTATCAATGAGGAAAAGATAAAAACATACAACTTCGAACCGGTAACAGGTGTGACGGTGAACGCCACTCTTACCGGTGCGGTGAGCCGCAGCGGCAACAACGTTGTGTTCGGCGTTACGGAGAATAAGGCAGGCAAGCTGACCTTCGGCAATGTGGAATGGAAGGACAGCGGCGCGCTGCTGGCCCGTCCGGCCAACATCACCTTTGCAGGGGCGGCTGTGGATACATCCAATATTCGTTTTACTAACATTCAGTCTTTGGAAGCTGACCGGCAGATGACCCTGGTGTCCGACTTCGGTAACACGGTGGGAACCATTACGGGTACGCAATACAGAGTTGGCGCTGGTCTGATAGGGGAAGGCGCAGCCTCCCTGTCCGGCAGTGACCTGGTGTTCACAACGACCACTGCTGCGGAATCCCTGATTCCGACGGATGCGACCCATGAGACCGTAATGGCTATGGAAGCTGGCACGGCAGTGGTGGATACAGGCCGTGAGTTTGTGGACAATGCAATCGAAGGCTTGGGACTGATCAGCAATATGGCTCCGGACGGGACAGCGACCTTTGCCGCTATGGGCGGTGGCGCAAACCGTTACAAGACGGGCAGCCATGTGGATACCCATACATGGAATGCGGTGGTGGCGGTAGGTCACAAGCAGGAGCTGAAGAAGGGCGACCTGGAGTGGGGCGTGTTCGCAGAGTATGGCCGTGGCAACTATACGCTGCATGATGACGCGAACGGCCGTGGCGACGGCAACACCCATTACGCAGGCGGCGGCCTGCTGGCCAAGTGGACGAACAAGCACGATGTGTACACGGAAGCCAGCGTACGGATGGGGCGTGTGAGTGACAGTGCGTCTAACATGCTTTGGAACGGCGCGGTTGGTTACGGTTACGATGTGCATGCGAACTACTATGGCGGTCACGTAGGCCTGGGCAAGATTTACAAGGTAAAGGGGAATAAAGACCTGGATGTATATGGCAAGTTCTTCTATACGAAGCGTAACGGGGTAAGTTTTGACGCAGGGGGGAACCACTACGAACTGGACAGCGTGAACAGCAGCCTGTTACGGATAGGCGCCCGGTACGGATCCAATGACAGGAAGTGGAACTGGTACGGCGGGTTAGCATACGAGTACGAGTTTAGCGGGCAGTCAAAAGGAACGGTTGACGGGTTGCCGATCCGTTCGGCCAGCATCAAAGGCGGCAGCGTGCGCGGCGAGATCGGTGTGCGGATGGAAGCTTCCAAGACCAACCCGTGGAAAGTGGACGTCGGCGTTTACGGTTACGGCGGCAAGCATCGCGGCTTTGGCGGCAATGTGAGTGTGGCGTACATGTTCTGATAAAGTATTCAGGGAATAAAATAAGAGGAGTGGGTAATTCCCGTTCCTCTTTTTTCCTGTTTCTTTCATAATTTCTATTTTGCGAACACGTTTTCAATAATTGCTTTCATGATGTTTTCTTCCCAGCGGTAGTTGCGGCTGTAGCGTCCTTTGTTTTGCTTATAGCCGGTGGCGAAGCCGTTCTGCAAAAAGATAAAGCCGTTCTTTGTGCCCGGTTGCCACATGAGGCCGCCGATGAATCCGTAGGCTTCCCCCAGGTGCCCGATCAGATCAAAGTCGGGGCGGTCGGGCGCTGGTCTGGTGGAGCCTGTGCCGCTGAAATACTGTAAAGCCAGACCGTAGCTTTCAATCGCGTCGTTATCGATGTTTCCGTTTGGCTGGGCCGGGTTGTATTGCCAGACCTGCTTTTCCATGAGCTGTACCGTGGCGGGTTTCAAAACCTGTTTTCCCTGATAGTTGCCCCGGTTCATCAGCATCGCCAGCATATGGGACAGTTCATTGGGCGAGACCCGCAGCCCTCCCTGGGGCGAAAAGATGCCGGCGTTGGTTCCTGGACGGTAGTTTGCCTGTTGTGTCGCGTTGGGCAGTTCAATGGGGCGGTCGTCCATTTGCGCGTAATACCTGTCTGCTTCTCCTTTGGTTTTGCGGTATAGGGTTCCCATCTTCTGTAAATCGGCAGAAGAAAAGTCCCGGAGATTGAAGCTGCCTTTGATATCCAACGGTTTTAGTACATTCTTATTCATATATTTATCAAACCGCTGTCCGGTTACTTTTTCCATGATGGTGGCCAGCAGGATAAAATTTAAATTGGAGTAACTGAACCAAGTGCCGGGGATCCGGGAAGCAGTCCAGCAGTCTGCAGAGGTAAAGAAGCTTCTGACGGAACTTTTATAAGGGACATAGGGTGAAGGGTAATCGCGGATAGAGGAAGTGTGGGACAGCAGCATCCGGGATGTGATGGCTTTGTTGGGATATTTCGGGTTCCGCAGGGTAAAGCCGAGGTAACGGCTCACGTCTTCATCCAAATCGATTTTTCCCTGTTCCACCAGTTGCATGTAACCTGTTGCGGTAAATATTTTGGAAATAGATGCCACCCGGAAGCGGCTGTCTGCCGTGACAGGCAGGTTCCAGTTCTTGTTACGGGGACTGAGAAAACGGTTGCCCAGCATGTTACGGTACACTTCTTTGCCGTTCTTGAATACGATGACCGCCAGGCCTGGGACTTTTTCCCCGTAGCCGCCGATCATGTCGGCCAGGGCAGCGTCCAGTTTCCGGGTTGCCGTTTTGGACAACAGGGAATTGTAATTCTCTTCTTTATTTTGAATGCGGAAAGGATGTCCGGGGACGACGGCTGCGTTCTGTTTTTGTATTGAGGCGGGTTTGGCCGTTTCGGTTTTTTGCTTTGTGGCGGGGTCAGTTGTGCTGTTTGGTTTGTTTATGACGGGAATGCTTTGTGTATTTGCAGGATTGACGGAGGTTGATTGAGTTACGGTCTGAACGGGATTGTCTGTAGTTGTTTCCGGTTGGGATGATTGTGAAGGCACAGTAGTTGGTTGGGTTGTTTGTGGCGGTGCTGCAACGGCAGGCTCCGTATTGGTGGGTGGTACAGAGGTCTCCGGCTGGTTTACCGGTTCCGCAGTTGTGGTTATGACCGGATGCTGTATTTCCCGGGAAACAGTGGGAGATGTTTGGGCAGCTGACTTGTCCGGCGTACGCACGGTGGGTGCAACGGGAGCGGCAGCCGCTAACGTTGTATAAAAAGAAAAAATCAGTGCAACAGAGATTGTACTGATTTGTTTTTTATGTGAGGAAAATATCATAAATGCCTCCACAAAAACTAAAATGTAAGATGGAGTTTTGAATTATGACTGGTCATGCAGTGAGTGTATCAATAATATAGAAGAAACAGTTATTAGAGGAGTTTGTATTTTACCCGGACTAAGGAACAATTCTGTCCTAAATCACATATTTAAAAATACAGAAGAATATCGTACCAGCTACCAGTGCCACCGGCAGCGACTGCGTTTTATACACGATGGGGAAGGCACAGACAGTGGCCCATAACCCATAGTTCTGTAACGTAAAGTTCAGGGTATTGCCTTTTAAGAAAATATCTGGAAAGATCAATGCTCCGAAGATGGCGGTGGGGATGTATTTCAGCCAGATGCTGAACCAGTCTGGCAGCTTGCGGCCCCGTAACAGAAGCAGCGGCAGCTCCCGGCAGGAAAATGTGCCTATTACCATCATCAGGGTGGCGCCGTAAATATATAAGGATTCCTCATTCATAATTGTATAATTCTCCATTCATTTAATCAGGCAGCTTCTCAAGCTATGTTTACGTTTTGTACTTTCGAACTGTTGAATCTTTACCGGATTCTTACATTCCAGACTTTGTTGTCTTTTTCGCAGTGTATTTTACTTCCAGCCAGCAGGCGATGGCAGATACAATCAATGTTGCCAGCACAATGTGCAGCTTATAAGGTACCACGAAGGAAAGAATTACAGAAAGGATGCCTCCCAGCAGGCCGGCGATCAGCAGCACTTTATCATGAAGATAGCTGCTCCAGATACCCAAAAACATGGCGACTAAAATGTAGGAGACCAGTTCCGTAGGCGGGTTCAGGTACTCTGCCGCCGAGCAGCCGATGAAGTTGGCGGTGGCCCAGACCAGGCAGGGGGAAAACCCCAGCGCCAGTCCCTGATGCGGATCCCAGTCCTTGTCCCGTTCAAAACTGTCCAGATTCACCGCGAAGGTCTCATCGGTGATGTTCTGCCCGAACAGTACGGAAAAAGGCAGGGAGCAATTTTTAAGGTGGGGGTACATGGCTGTGGAAAAGAACATGTACCGCAGGCTCACCATGAAATTGGTAACCAGAATGGAAAACAGCGAGGCGTTGTCCAGCAGCATGGCGATGCAGATAAACTGACCGCTGCCGGAATAAGCCAGGATGCTCATGATGAATGCTTCAATGGGAGAAATGTGAGCCTGCTGTCCCAAAATACCGCAGGCCAGCCCCAAAAACAGGTACCCGATATAAATCGGCATCGCCCGCTGGATCACTTTCTTATTAAAATGCAAAGTAAAGACCGTCCTTTTGAAAACAATGATAATATATAATTATACTGTGACTTTCCCATTTCCGCAATTCTCTTTTTTAATTAATTGTTATTATATTTACAGATACTGTGCTTTACAAAATGTTGGAAAAGTAAAATTGAGAAAGTTTGATTTGTTTTATTGACATTCCTTTCATTTTACTTCTATAATTAAGTATTAGTATTTTGTGTGTTTACAGGAGGTTTTTTTATGGCAACGGTAAGACCCTTCAGAGGCTTGAGGCCGGAAGCAGAGCTGGCGGCTAAAATCGCTTCGCTGCCCTATGATGTAATGGATACAGAAGAAGCTCGCGGCAAAATCGCGGCGGATCCGTTTAGCTTTTTGACTGTTACCAAATCGGAAGCCACGCTGCCGGAAGGCACGGATGCTTACAGTGACGAAGTTTATGCAAAGGCCAGGGAAAACCTGGTAAACTATGTCAAAAGCGGCAAAATGAAACAGGATAAGATGCCTTGCTTTTATATTTACCGGCAGCGCATGAACCAGCACATCCAGATCGGTCTGGTGGCCACGGCTGCGGTGGAAGAATACCGCAACGGCACCATCCGCCGTCATGAGCTGACCCGTACGGAAAAGGAACAGGACCGGGTACGCCACATTACGGTGACGAAAGCCCAGACAGGTCCGGTGTTCCTGACCTACCGGCAGCGTCCGGAGATCAGTTCTTACATTTTGAAGCTGATGGCGGAACGGGAACCGGTCATCAACTTCATTGCGGACGACGGTGTTCGCAACACCCTGTATGTGGTGGATAATCCCATCGATATTCAGGAGATCATCCGCCTGTTTAAGGCGGTGCCCGCGTTTTACATCGCCGACGGCCATCACCGCTGCGCCGGGGCCATGCGTGTGGCGGATAAATATGAAAAAGATAATGGAGCCAAAGACCCGTCTGCGGAATATGAGTATTTCCAGGCTGTTATCTTCCCGGACAACATGATGGAGATTCTGGATTACAACCGCCTGGTGACCGACCTGGCCGGCCACAGTACGGATTCTTTCTTGCAGGCTGTGAGGGAAAAGTTTGCGGTTAAATCGGTGCAGAAAGCTTATCATCCGGAAACCCGCCATACCTTTGGCATGTATCTGGGCGGACTCTGGTACGAACTGAAGGCGAAAGAGGGAAGCTTCGATCCGAAAGACGATATTGCTTCCTTAGATGTTTCCATTTTGCAGGACAACCTGCTGGCTCCCATTCTGAAAATCGGCGATCCCCGTACGGACAAACGCATTGGCTTTGCAGGCGGTATCCGGGGCCTGGCGGAGCTGGAGCGCAAAGTGGACAGCGGCAAATACGCCGTGGCCTTTTCCATGTACCCCACCCTGATGCAGGAAGTCATGACAGTTGCGGACGCGGGCAAGATCATGCCCCCCAAGTCCACCTGGTTCGAGCCCAAGCTGCGGGACGGCATCGTGGTGCATCTGCTGGAAGATTTGTAAGGAAGCATTATATATAGTTTACCGGGATAATATTGCAGATAGTTTGCAGGGCAGCGCCCTGTTTTACGGAAAGGAAGTTATAGTATGAACCGAATTTTTAATTTTAACGCGGGACCTGCGGCCCTGCCTCTGGAAGTTTTGGAAGAAGTGCAGGCGGAACTGCTGGATTTTAACAACACCGGCATGTCTATCCTGGAGATCAGTCATCGCAGCCCTGCCTTTGAAAAAGTGCTGGCAGAGACCAAACAGGATATCAAAGACCTGCTGAACCTGCCTGACGACTACGGTATCTTCTTTATGGGAGGCGGCGGCAGCCTCCAGTTCAGTTGCGTGCCTTACAATTTCTTAAAAGATACCGGTCTGACGGCCGCCTATGCCGATACCGGTTCCTTTGCAGACAAAGCTTTTGAAGAAGCGGAAAAAGTGGGGAAGGCCGTAAAGGTGTTCAGCTCTAAACCTCAGGGCTACGACCGGGTGCCCCGGCCGGAAGAGGTGAAGCTGCCGGAAAACTGCGCGTACCTGCATATCACCGGTAACAACACTATCGAAGGTACGGAATACTTTGTGTACCCGGAAACAGGGGATGTGCCGCTGGTGGCGGATATGTCCTCGGAGATTTTGTCCCGTCCTTTCCCGGTAGAAAAATTCTCCCTGATTTACAGCGGGGCCCAGAAAAACATCGGCCCGGCCGGCGTGGTGCTGATCATTGCGAAAAAAGAGTTTGTGGCTGGCCGTGACAAAAAGCTGCCTGTCATGATGAATTACGAGACTATGCTGGACAAGGATTCCCTGTACAATACGCCGCCGGTGTTTGCGATTTATATTGTAGGAAAAGTTGCAAAATGGCTGAAGAAGCAGGGCGGCCTGGCAGCTATGGAAGAGATCAACCGGAAAAAGGCGGCCATGATCTATGGGCTGCTGGACAAGTATCCGGAGTTTTATAAAGGAAGGGCGGAAAAGGCCAGCCGTTCCATCATGAACGTGACTTTCAACCTGCCTTCCAAGGAGCTGGAAGCCAAGTTTGTGGATGAAGGAAAGAAACGCGGGCTGGGCGGACTGAAAGGCCACCGCAGCGTAGGCGGCATCCGGGCTTCCATCTACAACGCCATGCCGCTGGCAGGCTGTGAAGCCCTGGCGCAGTTCATGGAAGAGTTTTATGAGAAAAACAAATAAAAGAATAAAGCAGTGGGCTTTTTGCAGTTTTGCGGGAGGCTCACTGTTTTTTTGCGTAATTGTCCGGGAAATGGTAAAATGGAATTGAATAAAACCAAGAAAGGTGTGACCTTTTTTGTTTAAGCAGATGATATGCAAAACACTGCCATCCGCCATGTGCCACGGCAGCTGCCTGACGGCCCTGCCCAACGGTTCCCTGCTGTGCGTATGGTTCGGCGGCAGCCGGGAAGGCGCGGCGGACACGGAGATTTATTATGCTGTAGGGAAACCCTGCTATGCTTCCAATAAAGGGAACGGGCAGAAGGGCCTTCGCAACTATATCCACGACGGGCATGTACAGGAAACTCTGTCGGTGACCTGTGACTGGACGGAGCCTGTCCGTATCACCAACATGCCGGAAGCCTGCTGGAATCCGGTGCTGCTGGTGCAGCATGAGCATGTGCTGCTGTTCTTTAAGACCGGGAACAAAATCGCGGACTGGAAGACTATGGTAATGGTCAGCCGGGCAGATCCTGTTTACTGGGGCCATCCCCGTCCGCTGGTGCCCGGTGATTCTACCGGAGGCCGTGGGCCGGTGCGGGCCAAGCCGGTCATCCTTCCTTCCGGGCGCATCTGTGCCGGCGGCAGCATCGAGCGGGGTGATTGGCAGTCTTTCTGTGATTACAGTGATAATTACGGGATCACCTGGAACCGGACGGGTTTGTTAAGTTTAAACCTGCTGGCACTGAATATTCCGGAAGCGGATGAGGAGGAATCGGAACTGCTGCCTGACTCTGCCTCCCTGCCGGCTGTCAGTCCCCAGAGCTTAAACGGCCGAGGTGTGATCCAGCCTGTCATCTGGCAGGATAAGGGCCGGCTGCATATGTACATGCGCAGTACCGAAGGCTATATTTACAGCAGTGTCTCGGACGATGAAGGAAAGCATTGGACAGAACCGCAGCCTACGGAACTGTATAACAACAACAGCGCTTTTGATGTGATCCGTACGCCGGGGGGGCGGCTGTTCATGGCCTGCAACCCGGTGAAGGGAAACTGGGGCGCCCGTACACCGCTGGCCCTGTTCATGGGCCGGGAAGACGGCAGCCGCTGGGAGATGTTTCTGCGCTTGGAAAAAGGAAAAGGCGAATTCAGTTATCCGTCTTTAACGTATGCATTTCACGGGTTATGGGTTTCCTACACCTATAACCGGGAGAACATTGCCGTGGCTTTCCTGACCTGGCGGGAAATTGCCCAGTGCCGGAAATTCAGGATTACCTGACACGATGGATTAAAACGAAACGATTGCTGATCTGCAGATTCACACAGAGTGAATCAATGCAGACGGCGTCATTCCTGCGAACAGGAGAAAGTGGGGAAGAGCAGATGAAGAAGTTTATGCTGCTGCTGATGCTGACAGCCATGCTTTTATGCGTGACCGGCTGCAGCGGCGGCTCGGAAAAGAAAGCTGCTTATCCGGCGGATGGCGAGATTACCGTCATTATACCGAAAGCGCCGGGAGGCGGAACGGATATCAGCGCCCGGGGTCTGCTTTCTTTCCTCCAGAAAGAGCTGCCGGGCAGCAAGTTTGTTCCTGTCAATAAACCGGCTGGCGGCGGCATTACCGGTATGGCGGAACTGGCCAGGGCAAAGCCGGACGGGCACACGCTGGGCATGGTAACGGTGGAGCTGGCCATGTTCCCTCATGAAGGAAAGGCCGACGTGACCTGTAATGACGTTGTTTCCGTCTGCGCAACCATTGCGGCCCCGGCTGCTTTGATCGTGGAAAAGAATGCTCCTTTTAATTCGTTAAAAGAATTTGTGGATTATGCAAAGAAAAATCCGAAAAAGGTCCAAATGGGCAACTCCGGTACAGGCGCTATCTGGCATATTGCCGCCCAGAGATTTGAAGATGAGTTTGACGTAACGTTTAAACATGTGCCCTATCCGAAAGGAAGCGCCGATATTGCGGCTGCCCTGGCAGGCGGGCGTATTAATGCGGCACTGGCAGACCCCGCTTCCTTCAAGAACCAGCTGGATGCAGGGAAGTTGAAGATCCTGGCTGTGATGGCGGATACCCGCAGCGAATTGTATCCCAAAGTGCCTACCTTCAAGGAACTGGGGCATCCCATGATGGTCCGGGCCTGGGCTTCCCTGGCAGCGCCGAAAGCTATATCAAAGGATAAATTGGATATATTGCGCAAGGCGGCCGAAAAAGTTTGCAGGAGCAAAGAATATAAAGAGCATTTCCGGAAACAGGGGATCGATCCTGTTGTAATCATCGGGGATGCCTGCGATAATATGATGGCGCAAGATGACGCCATGTATGCAAAATACCTGAAAAGATAATCAAAAAACCGTAATGCTCAGATAAACATGTTCTGAAGCATTACGGTTTTTGTAATTAAGGGATAGCAACCTTCAATGGTCTTGCCTGATTGCTGACAAGCGCATAGCCGAAGGGGCTGGGCTCTTTCAGTTTTCCTGCCATCCTTTGCAGAGATCCACCCAGCCGTCGTTGACCGTGTACTTTTCCAGTTCCTCAGGGGTCAGCTCAATAGCATTGTTCTCTTCACCTGCCGCGGGAAACATGGTAGGGAAACGTTTCATGGAAACATCCAGATACACTTTCACGCCATCGTTTACACCAAAGGGGCAGACGCCGCCGGGGGCGTGGCCGATCTGTGCCTCCACTTCGGCAAAAGGAAGCATATGCGCTTTCATGCCGAAAAAGTGCTTGAACTTGGCATTATCGATTTTTGTATCGCCGGCAGTTACAATTAAAACGGGATGCTCTTTTCCCGCAAAAGATAATGTCTTGGCAATGCGGGCCGGTTCCGTTCCCGCCGCTTTGGCAGCCAGCTCTACCGTAGCGCTGGATTCCTTAAACGTGATAATCTTATCATCCATCCCGAATTGGGACAGAAACTTTCTGGCGCGTTCTACAGACATGTTCGTACGGCTCCTTTGTTTTTAATAATCATTTAAAGTTTACGTTTTTCTGTTTTACTTGTCAACTTTAACTTTTAGAATTAAAATGTATTAAATAGATAAAATTATTTATATGGAGTGAAACCATGGGACCATTAACGGATATCAGAATACTCGACATGTCCCGGCTGCTGCCCGGGCCTTTCTGTACCCGCATGTTCGCGGATATGGGAGCAGACGTCATCAAGATTGAAGAACCGGTGAAGGGCGATTACTCCCGGGACTTTGTGCCCCGGCGAGGTGACTTTGCCTGCTGGTTTATGGAAGTGAACCGCAATAAAAAGAGCGTGGCCCTGGACCTGAAGCAGGAAAAGGACCGCGAGATCTTTTTGGAACTGGCTAAGACCGCCCAGGTGGTGGTGGAAAGCTACCGTCCCGGCGTACTGCAAAAGCTGGGTGTCGATTTTGACACCGTGAAAAAAGTGAATCCGAAGATTGTCTACTGCTCCATTACAGGGTACGGGAAACAGGGTCCCCTGGTGAAGCAGGCGGATCACGATATCGGCTACCAGAGTCTGGCAGGGCTGATTTCCCTGAGCGGAGAAAAAGACGGAAAGCCTTCCATACCCGGCGTACTGGCAGCAGACATGCAGGCATCCGCCCTGGCGGGCATGTCCATCCTGGCGGCTCTGCGCCATGCAGAAAGGACAGGAGAGGGGCAGGAGATCAGCCTTTCACTTTATGATATCTGCCTGGCCCTGGTTCCCGGGGTCAGCGCCACCTATTTCGGCAATGGCTTCGTCAATATGCGAGGCAACAACTGGCTCAGCGGTGCCAACCCCAATTACAATGTATACCGGACCAAAGACGGCAGGTACATGAGCGTGGGCTGCCTGGAGGAAAAGTTCTGGAAGAATCTGTGCAGGGTGCTGGAAAGGCCGGATCTGGCCACGGCGATCCGTGATGAAAAGAACTATCCCATGCTGAAAGAAGAACTGACTGCCATCATTGCGGGGAAGACCATGGCGGAATGGGCGGAACTGGCCAAAGGTTCCGACGCTTGTTTTGAACCGGTGCTGAATTATGACGAGGCCGTGGCTGCGGAACAGGCGAACGCTGACGAGATGGTGCTGGAAGTGGAGGACGCAGAACTGGGCAATTACAGGACCATGGGCTTTGTCACCAAATTTTCCGCGACGCCCTGTGCTTTTTACCGGCGGGCTCCCCGCTTGGGTGAGCATACGGAAGAAGTGCTGAAGGAAATTACGGAGAAAAAGGATTGATTATCTCCCATGCACGGCAGCAAGACGTTTTGAGGAAAGGGCTGAACAAAATTTAGTTGAAAAACTTCATTTTGTTACAGCCCCTTTTTAAATAGGGTTTTCAGCTTTAGCGGCGATGCACGGTCGTGTGTGAATGGTAAGAGCAGGTTTTTACTGTCTCATCATTCATTATTCTTTTACGATGACTGTCAGGGGTACGCCAAAGGTTTCCGCAAACCAGGCCTCGTGATATTTGATTTGCTGCATTTCAATGGAAGCATTTTCCGCGGTGCGGATTTCCAGCGTAGCAGCCATATGGTCAGTGCTGGGTATAATGGCTGCTACGGTGCTGCTTTCCGAATAATCCAGACTCTCTGCCAGCGCCAGGAACAAGGCCAGCTTGCCGGCGATTTCCCAGTCTTTCTCTGTCAGCAGTGGCCGGTAGGCATGATTCTTAAAATACCGCTTGGCTATGCCGTTATGCCAGCCGGCGATGACGGCGCAAAGCATCTGTTCCGAGTGGGTCAGGCCGAAAATCTTGGCGTTTAAGATCATGTAAGCGGAGTGGCGGGCGTGACTGTAATAATTGATGGTGATGCCGATGTCATGCAGCAGCGCGGCGGTCTTCAGCAGCTTCCGGTACTGCCTGCCCAGTCCGTGCAGTTCGTGCCAGCCGTCGAACATGGCTAACGCCAGCCCGGCTACGTGCCGGTTATGTTCAATATTCACGGAGAAAAGCCGCAGTACGTTCTCCGTGCTTTCTTCCAGAATATCGTCGGCGATGAGGGGCACGTTGTTGGTTTTGGCGTAATAATCGTAAAACAGGCCCTCGCGCAGACCGCAGCCGGACGTAATGATACGCTTGCTGTTTGTCTGCCCCAGCAGGCAGTTGATAATGGAGATGCCGCCCAGGATAATGTCAGCGCGTTCCTCCGACAGGCCCGGGATGGCTTTGCGTTCTTCCAGCGTGGTATTGCACAGTTGCTTAAACAGTGTGCGGAAGCTCTGGGCACTGAAAATGTAATTATGGATCCGGCTGGACGGATAGTTTCTGCTTCTCTGGATCATCTTGGCAACGGTACGGGCGGTGCCGCCGACGCCGATGAGAGGCAGGCAGGCATCTTTCAGCCAGGGGTATTGTTCCATGTGGGAAGAAATAAAGTAATTGATGTCGCTGTAGGCTGTAGTCGGCATGGTATCGCGGATGTGGAAGATTTCCGTGGTATTTACGGCGCCCAGGGGGATGGAAGCAGATTCCACCAGTTTACGGTTCCGGAACAGGATCAGCTCTGTGGAGCCGCCGCCCAGGTCGAAGACGATGCCGTCTTTCATGGGCAGTGTATTGATGACACCCAGATAGCTGAGCCCCGCTTCCGAGGTACCGGAGATGATATGCAGCCGGATCCCTGTCTTTTCATAGACTTCATTGGTCAGTTGGCTGCCGTTCTTTGCGTTCCGGATGGCGGCGGTGGCTACGGCGATGATCTTGTCCGCCTTATACTGCCGGCACATATACGCAAAGGACTGCATGATCTGGAGCGTGCTGTCAAAGGCTTCCTTGGAAAGAAGCCCCTCGGCATCTGTTTTTTGCGCAAGACGCAGCGATTCCTTCTGGTTGAAGACCATGTTATAAGCGCCGCTCTTATATATATGGCTGATGACAAGACGGGCCGAGTTGGAGCCGATATCGATGATGGCGATTCGTTGCATAGTGTACCTGTGTCCTCCGTCTGCACGCTAGCCGGCGCTTTTTGTGAATGACTGCGTCACTGTCTCTAGACGCAGCCCCGCTGCGCCTTCGAGCCACTTCCTTGTCATTCGCAAAAAGCGCTCGGCCAGCGCACAAACTCATTAAATCAGTGTTTTCTTAACAAGATTTTTATGGTTCTCTTTTTTTATTATAACGCATTCTGCCGAAATGACAAAATTTCTAAAAATAAATTATCAATTCGCGTATTTGCACAAGGAATTTTTTAAATTTTGTCGAAAATCTAGATGATAACTATTTGCAGATATCAGATATGTTGTATTCTGTTATTGCGCGTTGCCTTTTGCCAAAGTCCCGGCAGCCGTACAAACGGAATCGGCAAATCACTATAAAAAGTTACGGAGATTTTTTATGAAACGCAAAACTTATACTACGCTTGCTGCGATCCATCTGGGATCGGAGATGCTGCGCCTGCGGATCGTGGAATACCGCAGCCTGAACCGGATCAAGGTCATCGAGCAGTGCGATTACCCGATCCGCCTGGGGGAAGAGGCTTTTAAAAACAAAAGCATTCCATTTCCCATGGTAGAAGAAATCTGCCAGGTGCTGCAGGGATTTAAAGAGCTGATGCAGGATTACGGCACGGATGTGTATGTGGCCCAGGCCACTACGGCGGTGCGGGAAGCCGGCAACAAAGTGTTCATGCTGGATCAGATCAGACTGCGGACCGGACTGGATGTCACCGTGGCGGAAATGCCCATGGAAATCTATACAAAGTACGTGGCGATCCGTAAAACCGTGCGGGACCAGCAGATTTCCAGTGAAAAGGGCCTGATGCTGCTGGATATTTCCTCCGGCGGCCTGGGCGTTTCCCTGGTACAGGATGAACAGATCAAATTCCAGGAGAACTTCCATATCGGTATCATCCGGATCAAGGAAAGCTTTAATACCTACCAGCGCAGCAGCCTGCATTTCAACAAGGCGCTGATGCAGTTCCTGTCCAGCACCATGGGGCCGGTGCGCAGGGCGCTGGAAGGACAAGCGGTGAAATACCTGGTGCTTTCTGGCACGGAAATCGAATTGCTGTTAAAGGTGATGGGCATTCATAATAAAAATAAGGTGCAGCGCGTTACGGCGGAAGAGTTCCGGAAGTTCTTTGACAAGGTCCGCAAGCTGAACCTGCCCCAGCTGCTGAAGACATACCATCTGACAGAAGCGGAGGCGGAACTGGTGCTGCCCATGGTGCTGCTGTATGAAAAACTGCTGGACCTGGCGCCGTCGGCCAAAGAAATCATCATTACCAACGACACTTTCCTGGACGGCATGATCCTGCTGCGGATCATCCGTGAGAAAGAAGAAAACTACACCCATATGCTGGAAGAGGAAAAGATGAGCCTCATCCATCACGTGGGAGAAGATTACGAATATGATTATAAGCACGTGACCCAGGTGGAACGGCTGTCCCTGGTGATCTTTGACAGGATCGGGAAAAAATACGGCCTGGACGACCATTGCCGGCTGCTGCTGCGGGCGGCGGCCATCCTGCATGATATCGGAAAATACGTATCCATGCGCAGCCATTCCCTGTATTCCTACCAGCTGATCATGGGTACCGACCTCCTGGGCTTTACGGAAGAAGATAAGATCATTATCGCCATGGCATCCTATTACCATGCCCACAACGTGCTGGAACGGGATGAGAAACGGGTGCCGGAGCTGAAAAGCGAACTGGTCCCCGTGGTGGCGAAATTATCTGCTATCATCCGTCTGGCCGATGCGCTGGACCGGAGCTACATGCAGAAGATCCAGCAATGCAGGGTGAATCTGCATAACCGGGAACTGACGATTGAAGTGGTAAGCAAAGCGGATCTGGATCTGGAAGAGTGGACCTTTGCTTCCAAAGTGTTGATGATGGAAGAAGTATACGGATTTAAAGTACGTCTGGAGCGGGTGGAATCATTATGAGCGTAAGTAAGAGCAAAACAGGAACCGGAACCAAACGAAACGCAGCAGCGGCGGAAAAGAAGACAACAACTGCGGTAAAAAAGGCTGCAGCTGTCGTGAAAAAACGGATCAAAAGCGCGGCGGCGGGTGTGCCTACAGAGGATAAAGCGGCTACGGCAAAAGCAAATATAATAACCAAAGCGGACCTGAACCGGCCGGAGTATTTTTTCAACAGGGAACTGAGCTGGCTGAAATTTAACCTGCGGGTGCTGCGGGAAGCGGAAGTAAAGACAACACCAATCCTGGAACGGCTGAAATTTATCGCCATCACTTCCTCCAATCTGGATGAGTTTTTCATGGTCAGGGTGGCCGGCCTGTGGGACCAGTACGAAAACGGCGTGACCCGCAAAGACCCCTCCGGTCTTTCCGTGCGGGAACAGCTGCGGATGATCTCCCAGGCTGCCCATGAGCAGATGAAGCTGGAAAGCAAGATCCTGACGGACGTGCTGGAAGACCTGAAAAAAGCCGGCGGTCCGGAGATCAAAACCATAGAAGAGTGCAGCGATGAAGGCAAAGAGTGGCTGGAGAATTATTACCAGGAAGTGGTGTACCCTGTATTGACACCCATGGCCGTGGACGCCTCCCGCCCCTTCCCGTTTTTGGGAAACAAGACTTTGAACCTGGCGGTGCAGCTGATTACTATCGATGGCGAGGAAAGCATGAGCGTGGTGCAGGTGCCCTCCCTGCTGCCCCGCCTGATCGAAATTCCGGTAGAAGAAAAGCGTACCTTTATTTATTTAGAAGAACTGATCACCATCCATTGCAAATATCTGTTCCGGGGCTGCCAGATCCTGGACGTGGTGCCTTTCCGCCTGACCCGGGACAGCGACCTGGATGTGGATGAGGATGATATTGAAGACCTGCTGCGGGAAATCGAAAAGTCCCTGCGGCAGCGGAAACGGGGCGCGGCCCGCCGTATGGAAATCGCCAAAACCGGCAATAACAGCATCAAGAAGTTCCTGGAGGACAATCTGGACCTGACCGATGAAGAAATCTATGAGATTTCCGGTCCGCTGGATGCCACCTGTTTCTTCAAGTTTGTTTCGCTGGACGGGATGTCGCCCTGGCTCCATGAGCCCTTTGTGCCCCAGCCCCCGAAGGACCTGCCGGAGTACGATAATCTGTTTGACCGGCTCAAGGAAAAAGATATTCTTTTGTTCCATCCCTACGAAAGCTTCGACCCGGTGGTGAAGTTTGTCAGCGACGCAGCCAACGATCCCAGGGTGCTGGCCATCAAGCAGACCCTGTACCGTGTCAGCGGCAATTCCCCCATCGTGGCGGCGCTGGCCCGGGCGGCGGAAAACGGCAAGCAGGTCACGGTGCTGGTGGAACTGAAAGCCCGTTTCGACGAAGAGAACAATATTATCTGGGCCCGCCGTCTGGAAAAAGCGGGAGCCCATGTCATCTACGGCCTGGTGGGCCTGAAGACTCACGCCAAGATCATTCTGGTGGTACGGCAGGAGCCGGACGGTATCAAACGGTATGTGCATCTGGGCACCGGCAACTACAACGACAGTACAGCCAAACTGTACACGGACATGGGCCTGATGACGGCCAACGACCAGTTCGGCAGCGACGCTTCCGCGTTCTTTAACCTGCTTTCCGGTTATTCGAAAGCTCCTGTCTGGAACAAGCTGGTGATGGCTCCCATCGGCCTGCGGGAAAAAATCTACGAGCTGGTGGATAATGAGATCCGCATCGTAAAAGAAGGCGGGGAAGGGCATATCATTGCCAAGATGAATTCCCTGCTGGACCAGCCTGTCATCCAGAAATTATATGAAGCTTCCATGGCAGGCGTGGAGGTCGAACTGATCGTGCGGGGCATCTGTACCCTGCGCCCGGGCCTGGAGGGCATCAGCGACAATATTACCGTCCGCAGCATCGTAGGCAGACAGCTGGAGCACAGTCGTATCTTCTGGTTCGCCAACAACGGGGATGAGCAGCTGTTCATGAGCAGCGCCGACTGGATGCCCCGCAACCTGAACGACCGGGTGGAACTTTACTTCCCGGTGGAGAGCGAGGAGCACATTGCGCGGATACGTAGTATCCTGCATTTATATCTGGAAGACAACGTGGGCGCCCATATGATGCAGAGCAACGGGAATTACCGGCGCGTGGTGGCCGGCAAAGGAAAGGAAATCAGCTCCCAGAGCCTGCTGTATGAACAAGCCAGGAAGACGGCTGCGGAGAATAAGGAAAAGATTCCCATGGAACAGCGGCTGCGCCCGGCGCCCAGGCAGGAAGAGGAAGAGTAAGAAATGGGTTTCCGGATAGCCGGGACCGCTATATTCCCGGCGGCATGGAATACATGTAAAGGAAACTGCGAGAATCTGCAATATATATATTGTTAAATTGCCTATCTTCTGATATAATAATATGGAATTTTGAGGAGGGCATCATGATGGAAAAATATGCCGTGACGATTAACCATCACGGGAAGTATGGATATATAGAATATGATCCAGAAACGAAACAGGCTGACGTGCATCTGGGTGTGGAAGGACCGAAAGCCGCTGTGGAAAAATACCTGGCAGAGCCTCATACCTTTAAGGTTTGCGTGGGTCCTACCATCCGGGACTTCAAAGAAGTGACCCTGCAGCCGCTGGAAAGCCTGGAAAATTTCCAGCTTTGCCTGACGCGGATGTGGGTTGCTAATGATGTGCGGGTGGAGTGGAGTATGCCCCCCGGCATGGCGGAAAACCTGTAACCGGAGTTAATTATTTATTTGTCCACGTAGCTCAGCAGGATAGAGCGACCGCCTCCTAAGCGGTAGGTCGGAGGTTCGAATCCCCTCGTGGACGCCACTTAAAAATACAGTCCCTGTGCGGCTTAACGTCGTCACAGGGACTATTGTCTTTTTATTGAAACAGGTAGTTCCGTGAAAGTTTCGTGAAACTTTTTGAAACATCTCGTGGTTTTTTGACAGGTGCAAGAAATAGAAGACCGGACAATCTGTAAAAAGAGTGATGTTAAGTTTTATCCCGAAAAAGGATTTTAAGAAGAAAGCGGAGACCATTAACTGAAACGGATTCTTGGAGTTTGCTTTTGAAAGAATCATATGATACAATATGACTAGGAAGACCAAGTTAGTCTTATTAGTCTTGCCGGAGGTACTGATTATGCAAGTTAATGTGTTGGAAGCAAAAACAGATTTTTCAAAATTGATTCGCCTGCTGGAAACGCAAAGGGAAGAACGTATCGTCGTCGCCCGTGCCGGAAAGCCTGTCGTCCAGATTACTCTTTATAAAAAGCCGCCTGTTTCAAAACGCATAGGCGTAGCAAAGGATAAATTTAAGTCCCCAATTGATTTCGACAGGGATAACGCGGAAATTGCCGCGCTGCTTACGGGAGGTTCTTTATGAATATCCTGCTTGATACCCATATTGCCATTTGGGCGTTAAACGACGATCCTTTACTCTCACAAAAGGCAAGGAAACTGATTCTCGATCCCGACAATGTAATTTATTACAGCGTAGTTTCCACATGGGAAATTCTATTAAAACATAATAAAGATAAGAGTAATTTAGAGCTAAATCCGGAATTGTTTGTAACGTATTGCGAAGAAGCAGGCTTTGTTCCATTGGGGCTTTATGACAAGCATGTTTTAGGAATCCAGGAACTTCGCCGTCCTGATAATGCGCCGCCGCACAATGACCCTTTTGACCAGCTGTTGCTGGCGCAGGCTAAAACAGAAAATATGTGGTTTATAACACATGACAGACGAATCCCGGAATACACAGAAAAATGTATTATTGCAGTATAAGAATGTTGGTTTTTAACCTTGGAATTCACAAATGGAAACATCGTGTGACAGGCAGTTTCAACCTGAAATTTCACTAACCCATATTTTTATAACACAATCATTACAAGCAGAGTAGAAGCAACTCCAATTAAAGTTGGTGGTGATAATGTCTTTGTACATAAAAGTTGGGGTATGACAGAAATTCTTGATTTGATTGCATTTGTTAAAGAAAAATGGCCAGGAGATAATGTTTTAGATGTAAAAGGCCGGGATTGACAAGTAAAAGTATTGCGATAAATGTTTTTTCAAGTTAGAATGATAACGAAGAGAAAGTTGTTGTAATACAGCCGAAAACTATCAGGGTATTACCAGATAATTTTGTTTGATATTGTTCTAGGGAGGTGAACGATATGTGCGAAGTGGCAATTTCTATTCCTAACGAAGTTTTATATGATACCAAGATGAGTAAGAACGATGCGTTGTTATTTGCCAAGCGTGCTGTGGCGTTATGTTATTATACTCAAAACAAGGTTTCTTTGGGTTACTGTGCACAGATTGCAGGCATGACCAAAGAAGCGTTTATCCGGTATTTGGGCGAGAATGGTGTTTCAGTTTTCCAGTATGATGATAAGAAAGAGTTCGTAGAGGAAATGAACAATGCGTAAGGTAGTTGTTAATACAACGCCAATTATTGCGTTGGCTGATATCGGGCAACTGGATTTGCTGCAAAAAATATATGGTGAGATCGTTATTCCGGAAGCGGTAGATTTAGAGGTATTGAGTGAGCCTGCCCGTAGCCTTTTAGATGCGGCTAAATGGATTAAGGTTGTTAAACCGAAAATCTTATCCCAAAAATCCATGTTCAGTGCCCGGCTTCATGCTGGGGAAATTGAGGTTCTTACGCTGGCACAAGAATGTGGTGCAGACTTGCTAGTTATAGATGATAACGCTGCCAAGAAAACAGCGAAATATTTAGGCTTTACAGTTACCGGAACCATGGGCGTATTGTTAAAGGCGAAACGTGAGGGTTACATAGACAAGGTTAAACCGTTGATAGAACGCTTAATTGCAGATGGCTTGTATATCAGCCCAGCTGTTCAGGCATATGTTATTGAAGCAGCAGAGGAATAGATTTCACTGCGGTGAGAGTGTTTTCGACAAGAGTTTCATTAGCCTGGATCATGCACGTAGACATAGGTTATGTAGATTGTTTGTAACCTCAAGACTATCGCTTCAAAGTTCAGTTAAACCTGAAGTTATCTTTCTTAAAGCGTTAAAATTGGCGTGATTTCGCGTGAAAATTTCGTGAAAGTTTTCGTGAAAATAAGATGTTTTTATATACTTTGAAGAGAGCTATACAAATTTGCAGAAAATTACAATAAAAATTTTGGATATAAGGAAATACATGTAAAATACTGGTTTCACGCTGTTCAAAGAGAAAGTTTAAAAGTATAAAATAGTAAATGACGAATTCCTCCTAAGCGGTAGGTCGGAGGTTCGAATCCCCTCGTGGACGCCACTTAAAAAAACAGCAGGCTGCGGAACGATCCGTAACCTGCTGTTGTGTTTTATAAATTAAGACAAAAAACTGAGATGATTATGATTCCGTGGAATTGTATTGCTTGAGCCCGGTCTGTTCTGCTACAAGGGTAACAGGAGTGCCGGACGGATCCGTACCGGTCAGTTCAGCCGTATGGATCGATTTAGCCGGAGTTTCCGCAATCCGTTCTGCGGCAGTCTTTGATTTTTGTTTAGGAGAGCCTTTTTTAGCGTAAACAGGTACCGGCTTAATAGTGTTGCCGGGAGCGATAGCTTCCATGAATGCCTTCACGATTTCCGGATCAAATGCGGTTCCCATACCGCTAAGCAGTTCCTGCAGCGCTTCCTGATGATTTTTTTGCCACTTGGTGGAGCAGGGGTTGATGACGCTGTCATAATAGTCCGCCACGGCGATGATCCGGGCGCCTAAAGGAATATTCACGCCCTTCAGACGTTTGGGATAGCCTGTACCGTCCCATTTTTCGTGGTGGCTGCGGATCAGGTCAATGATGCCGGCGAATTCTTCCATGTTTTCCAGCATGCTGCAGCCGGCGACACAGTGCCGCTTGTACTGGGCCAGCTCCCGGGTGCTCAGGTACGGGAATTTATTCAGGATGCTGTTGGGAACACTCAAAAGGCCGATATCATGCATCAATGCCGCTGTCCGGATGATACCGATTTCTTTGCGGGAGAGTCCCAGCTTGGCGGCCACGCTGGCCGAATAATTGGCAACCTGCTGCGAATGCAGGTAAAGAACTTCGCTCTTACGCTGTAAAAGATCCAGGAAAAAACTGCAAATCTCTTTCGTCTTCCCCGTGTAGGCAAAATCAAGATACTGAGGGATAGAAAGCATAAATATCACGTCCGTACTGCAAAATCGTTTATAACAGAAAGCACCGTTAAGCGAGAGTTTATGCGCCGGCGCTAACCTTTTCTGTAAGATAAATTTAACCGGAACTTTTCCGGTTAATGGGTCCGTTTTATGTGTGTGATTATAGTATAGTGACTTTGGAAGATTCCGTCAAGACAAACTGAAATTCGCCAAAAACAGGTTTGCTATATGGTGCTCTATGTGTTAACAATTAAACACATGATACAAAGGGCTTACGATAGTGCTGTAAAAAGCTTGTAATATTCAGGTCGTTATGTTATATTTA
>JAFZIG010000124.1 GCA_017554485.1 Acidaminococcaceae bacterium
ATAATACCCTTTGTCTGGAGAGGTTCATGCCCCCGCATGGATCTCTCTGTATTTTTTGCGGGAAGCGCATACAGGAAGACGCAATGTTGTGCGTCTCACTGCTTCCGTTTCCCCTGACTGGAGGAATTTTTATTTTTAACAGTAACACAACCGGCAAATTAAAACCGCTGAAGTTTAACATCATCGACTCACCCATGGGCATCGGCAAAAGTGTCTCTCTTATAGATTTCATCCGTTTCCATCCCAAAGGCAAGGGTGCGGGAGCTACACGGTTCATTGTGTTTGTCCCGACAATCAGGGAACGGGACGAGCGATTTGCAATAGAACTGGACTTTAAGAGTCCGGAGACCCCGCCTTACCACAAAAGCATTATAGAGATGATCCGGAAGGGCGACAATATTGTCACCACCCATGCCCTCTGGAGCATTTTCAACGATAATACCCTGCGGGCCTTCCGGGAAAGCAAATATAAATATATCGCCTGTTTCGACGAAGTGCCCCCGCTGTTCCGGGACGTTGTCGGCGCCGGCCGTAACCTGGACAGCATCGTCGATATCGTGCGCTTCGGCCACGAGGACGTGAAGCTGATGCAGAAGGAGAACCTCCTCATCAATGAAAACGGCGTGCTGCGGTACAACGCGAAATGCGATTATGCCAAAGCAGACAAAGGCTACAAAATCTTCAATGCGGTAAAGAAACTGAGCTACAGCTGCACCCTGTATCCTTACGGGGACAAGGACGGCCTCTTTACGTCCATCATCGCTTTTCAGAAACGGGCGCTGTTTGAATGTTTCAGCCAGTGCTGGTTCTTTTCATACTTGACCTGGGAAAGCATGCTGTACACCTATTGCCACATGTTCCATATCGATATGGAGTATTACCAGATCATCGACCGGCGAATCATGCGGAATCCGGAAGGCAGGTACATCGCAACCTATCCCGATGGAATTGAAAATCTGGTGATTTTGGATGACAAACGCTTTAACATGGACGAGAACTTATCCAAAGCGTGGTATGACCGGGCCGGCAAGGACATCACCCAGGCCGGGCTGAAAAAGCTGAAGCGGCAGTTTCGCAACGCCTACGGTTTTATGAAGGCTCACGGCGTGCGCAGCGAAACCTTCCTGTTTACCGTTTTCACTGCCTACAAAGATATGCTGGACAGCAATGGCCGGTACTATCCATCCCTGAAACGTTTCCTTCCCTGCAACACAAAAGCCACCAACGATTACAGTAACTGTACCGGGGTGGCTTATCTGTGCAACCGTTATTTTGATGTAACCTGCGTGAATTTCCTGAAGCAGCGGGCCAAGGCAGAAAACGATCCCAAACTGGCATTCCATAACGATGTGTACGCCCTGTCCGAACTCGTGCAGTTCATCTGGCGTTCCAACGTGCGGGTCAAAGATGCAAAGCAGCCCGTCTATGTTTGGGTACCGGGCAAACGGATGCGGAAGCTGCTGAAGGAGTTCCTGCAGCAGGCCTTTAAACGCAAAACAGAAGACATGATGCTTCACCTGTCCCGGAAAGAACGCCGCATAACGCCCGGAGGAAAGCGTAAACTTACGCACCTGCTGACACGCAAATACAATCCAATCTTCGGGTACGTACGCTACCGTTTCTTCCGTTTTACGGTAAAGGATGACTGACTGCCAAAACGGTTTTGGTCATCCCAATGACCAGGAAATTTTCGTAACTCCAGTCGTAGAGCAGGTTCTGGAACCTGACCCTTTTATTTATTATGAGTCATAGTCTGTATGTCTGTCTCTCAGTAACACACCATTCGTAAATTCCATCTGCTTTGTTCGAGCGGGCTGTCACAGCGTATACGTGAAAATCACCGTTTTGCAATCTTCCCTTCCTCAATCATTTGCAGCATGATGCCATTTATTCACACTATTTACGGAACGGACACTTCAGCCCCGTTCTTGTACAAGCATTGCAGTTCCTGCAGTCTGATTTCGTTGTTTCACCGCTCATCCACTTGTTCAGCAGATATGGATCGTTAATGAAGGGCCTTGCCATGGAAATATACTGGATTTGTGTACTGTTAAGAACACTTTCAGCCGTTTTGACGTCCCGGACTCCGCCGACCAGCGCAACAGGAATACGCAATATCGCCGCACACTTTGTTGTGGAATCCAAAAAGTACGGTGTTTTCTCCTTATGATTTAACCAGTCACCGCTGACCTCAATCAGGCTGGCGCCCGCTTCTTCAGCTAAACGGCAGGCAGTGAGAAAACCCTTCTCCGATATACCGTTCTCCATACCATCGGTGCAGTTCAGCTTAACAAAAACAGGATAGTCTGCCGAAACGTTCTTTCGTACTTCCGTCAGCACCTCGACGAGAATCCTTGCCCTGTTTTCATCGCTTCCATTGTATTGATCCGTCCGCAGATTGAAACAGGGAGAAAGGAACTCGCTGATGAGAAAACCATGCCCTGCGTGTATCTCGACTCCATCAAAGCCTGCGATTTCGGCTCTTCTGGCAGCTTTTCCAAAATCACCCACTACACGGGAAATATCATCCAGCGTCATCGGCCTCGGCTTCTGCTGCGTGAAGGGGATCGGCACATCGCTCGGCGCAATCACATCAACACCCTGCATGAAAGTTTCGGCGCCATAGTGTACCAGTTGGATCATCATCTTGCCGCCATGTTCGTGGATCATGCCGGTAAGACGCTTCAGGCTGTCTATATAACGGTCATCCTGAATGCTGATTGATTTCCCGCCTTCAAAGAGCTGATAATCGGACACGTCGGCTTCTCCAGTGATAATCAGACCGATATTGCCGTCCGCAAGCTCCCTGTACCGGGCAAGATCGGCTTCGGAATAATACCCGTCCGTTCCGTTCACGTCACCGATCGCGGCCCGGAAAACCCGGTTCCTTAACTTCAGGGTTCCAATGCCGGTCTCATCGTATAATGTTTTCATAGCTGCCTCCAGTTCTTTATTTCTTTATGGACAAATTAATCTACAAACAACGATTTTTCGTTATCCTATTTCTTTATAATTATAACACAAAACAGCCGCAGAATAATCCACGGCTGTCAAATCGCAGCTTCTTTTGCCAACCTGTCACGCCGGTTTTTCTTCGCTGTCAGCCTAAAGCTCGTTTCTACAAGCTGCATCACCCTGTCGTCCGGCAATGAGTCATCCAGCGTGACGGAAATCCAGTGGGTATGGTTCATATGGTATGCCGGATAGATTCCTGTTTCTTTATACAGCGCCTCTCTGTCTTCCGGCATGGTTTTTAAATTGATAATGTCAATATGCGCATCTTCCTGTTGGAGCAAAACATCAGGCACTTTGCCGCTTACCCGTTTCACCGTCTCTGCCAGCGAAGCGCATTTAATACTCATGATGAGCGCAAACCATTTGCTGTTGTCAAAGTGACGGAAGGTTCCGTACGCTTCATTTGGACTTGTTCCGAAAGGGAAGTCCGGGCTGATTCCATACCGCTGCAAGATCAGGGCAGCAATACGGTTGGACTGCTCTGCCACAAACACCACATCGGTGCAGCAGGCATCCGCAATTTTCTGCAATACACCTTCATACGCGTTACGCACCGTGTTGACATAAGCGCCGTTGAAGGTTTCCATACGCAGCGGGTGGTATTCTTCCCCATTCATCACATCGATGACTTTGCCGGTAATCTTCCCGTTTCTGTCAAGAAAAACGGACGCGCGAAACTCCCCGTCCATAAACGCCGTTTCGTAACAGAATCCGCCCTCATTTTTCCGGAAACCGTATTGCAGCATGCGCTCCATCACAGGGCGTTTTCGTCTGAACACCTTTTCTTCAATCAACATAATGTCACCAGTTTGTAAGGCTCATTGTCGTTCCCGCTTTGCAAACCGGAATGATTTATTCCATTCGCTTCTC
>JAFZIG010000125.1 GCA_017554485.1 Acidaminococcaceae bacterium
AAAGTGTTGTATATTGTACAAGCGTTCTGAAATATGTCAGAAACATGCGGTAGTGGCGGAACGGCAGACGCGCTAGCCTCAGGAGCTAGTGGGGGTTGACCCCGTGGAGGTTCAAATCCTCTCTACCGCACCAATATCAGATTTATGTAACCTTGCGTTTAGTGCAAGGTTTTTTTATTGAAGTTTTAGCTCCGCATAAAAAAGCCCGGAACAGTTGTGATGCTGTCCTGGGCTTTTTGGTATCTATTAATTATTTCGCAATCTTCTTCGGGTGGGCAATGGTCTGGTAACCTTCAATGGCCAGTACAAAGGCCAGCAATACTAACAGCGTACCAATACCCGCCTGTGCGTAAGGACCCCAGTGGGCAGCGCCCTTGGCGATGATGCCCAGCTGATTCTTAATAGTGAGGATCAGCGAGCAGATGGTTACTACCAGCATAAAGCTCATGGGGAACAGGAACATCTTGTTGTTCTTGCCCGCATTGCCCAGCCAGGCGGCAACCGCCAGCAGACCGATACCGGCCAGCAGCTGGTTGGCAGCGCCGAACAGGCCCCAGATCTTGGCATAGCCGTTGAGGCCCAGCAGCACGCCAAGCACCACGGTCAGGATAGTAGCGAAATAGGGATTTACCATAAAGGAACGGAAACCGTCTTTTACGTCATGTACGGTCTCACCGGGTTCCAGCCAGAATTCCTGGAACATGAAGCGGGCCAGACGTGTGGCGGTATCCAGGGAGGTCAGGCAGAACGCAGAGTAGGTCAGCACCAGCAGGGTGTAGAAAGTAGTTTCCATACCTTCCATGCCGGGGATCGCCGCAACCATGGCCGCGATGCCGCCTGCGAAAATATCCGTAGCGCCTTTGGTATGGCCGGTGGTACGGGCATAGGCAATAGCGCAGACGGTGATGATGGCCAGTACGCATTCCAGCAGCATGCCACCGTAAGCGATAGGCCTTGCGTCTTTTTCTTTATCCAGCTGTTTGGAGGTAGTGCCGGAGGAAACCAGGGAATGGAAACCTGAGATGGCGCCGCAGGCAACCGTGGTAAACAAAATCGGGAACAGCAGCTGTACGCCGTTGCCGTTGTCAACTGCAAAACCGGTCACAGCCGGGAACACCTTCGGGTCAATGTTAGGATGGGCGCCTACGATACCGACGATGGCAACGATCAGCATGGCATATAGCAGGAAGGAGCTCAGGTAATCACGGGGCTGGAGCAGGATCCAGACCGGGGTTACCGAAGCGATGGTGATGTACACGCCAATGATCCACATCCAGGTCGTGCTGGTGAAATAGAACGGATGGAAGTTCATGCCGATGGCCATGCAGAGAACGATGGCAACCACACCCAGGATGGAAGATGTCATCATGGAAGCATGACGGCGGTATACAGCAAAACCGAATACGATGGCGATGATGATGAACATGATGGATACCATGGCCACGGAAGCGTTGGTAGCGCTGGCCTTGTAGTCAATGGCCCCGTTCACAACCTTGGCGCCGAAAGTGGAGGCAACGATGGCCGCGAAAGCCGCTACGACCAGGATCAGGGTCAGATACGAGAAAATGATGAAAAGGCGTTTTGCCCGGCGGGACATGTTGGCGGAGATAACTTCGCCGATGGACTGGCCTTTATGACGGACGGACGCGAACAGGGCGCCGAAGTCATGCACGCCGCCAAAGAAGACGCCGCCTACCAGAATCCACAGGGTCACTGGCAGCCAGCCGAACATGGCCGCGCCGATAGGACCGGTAATGGGACCTGCGCCGGCAATGGACGAAAAATGATGCCCCATGAGTACGGGTGCTTTTGCGGGAACATAGTCCACACCGTCTTCCAACGCATGGGCCGGTGTCGGAATGTCCCCTTCCCCTACGCCCCACTGTTTCACCAGCCAGCCGCCGTACATGACGTAGCCGCAGAACAGCACAGCAATGGAGATGAGAAGTAATACCAGAGTGTTCACAATAAATCCTCCCTTACTGCTTGTGGGAACGCCTGGTACATTGCGTTCCCTGGGAAACGCTGTTTCATAATTTTTCCTGTCAGGAAAGAATCAGCGCAGCCCTAATACTTTTTCCAGGTTCTTTTTCATACAAAGACCACTATGATTAAAATGCAGTTTCTGCTTTGACGCCTCAAAGCAGGCTGCATGAAAATCCATCCATCCGTGGAAGGAAAATTTGAAGCTTTTATAAATCTTGCATTTTTCCAAGACCTTTACCGCGTCCGCCTCAGCCGTTTCACAAACGAATATTGGCGTGATGTAGGTGTACATGTGCCCGGGCCCGATGTGGGCCAGTTTCATACCTTCTTCGTAGGCAAAGTCGCGGCAGGCCTCAAAGGCTTCCAGAGTCAGCACCGGGACAGAAAACATAAAAATGAATTCTTCCTGGTGGGTTGCATACAGCTCATTGGCACGGAAAAGAAAATATCTCTCTGCCTTTTCGTAATACTCGCAGATAGCAACAAAACAAATTTCCCCCGGCAGGACCGGAGGAGTCAGCTTTCCTGCTTCGCAAATCCCCTTAAACTCTTCCGGCGGCGGATTGTACCCGCCGTCAAACCGCGTCACATTGTAGTAACGCCGGTAACCGGACAGAAGACGTTCGATTACTGTTTCTGTATTTGTGTCCATACATGTCCCTGTAACGTACCCTTGAGGAAAAGCTGCGAGCCTGCACGGACACAGGAAAACGGCATCTCCTCAGATATGCTTTTGAAATTGTGAAAATTATATCACATTTACTGGTAACAGTCTACAATATAATTAAAAAATATGTCTGATATTATAATTTCTGTAAAAATTTCGTGAATTTCAGTTCACATTTTACAGAAAACAGCCCGTTACACTGCTCTTTTGCAGGAACGTGCATCAATGCCCCGTTTCCACCTTGTCTTTGTACAGCCGGTAATACTCATCCCTGTCATGAAGCACGGATGCCACATAATTGCGGGACTCTGTATAAGGAATATCTTTAATCTCCCCAAAGGTATAGTCCCAGCCGTTGGCGGCCATCCAGCCGTGGGTATTGCCCCGGCCGGCATTGTAGGCCATCATCATCAGCAGCAGGTTGTCCTTAAATTCGTATTTCAGTTCGGAAAGATACCAGCAGCCCATGCGGATGTTGACCCCCGGGTTGTACAGGGAGTCGACGGAATACCCGTCCATCCCCATCTGCTTCGCAATCCATTCCCCGGTCTTGGGCATGATCTGCATCATACCGACGGCCCCTACCGGGGATACGGCCCCCGGTTTGAACTCGCTTTCGTTTTTAATGACCGCCGCCACCAGGAACGGATCGATGTTGTTGCGCCGGGCGTACGTGACGATCTCATTCTGATACGGCCACATATATACAAACCGCATCTGCACCGCGTCGCTGCGCCAGAGCTGCCAGCCCGCCAGGGACAGCACCGCAAGAAGCAGCAGTACGTACAGCCACATACGCCTGCTGCTCTTCTTTTTCCACGATGAATTATCTTTTTTCTTCTTTACGGGACGGCGTACCCGCTTGACACGGCGGCGTCCCTGCTTTTCCGGTTTTGTTTCCTGCTGCGCCGGAGTTGCCTTTTTATCTTTTTTTACCTGTTTTATTTTCTTTTCCGTCAAAACTCCGGACTCCCATCTGTCACTGCAATACAAATTCAAACGCAATTATAAACCCATGTCCGGCTTTTGTACAGACCAATATTCTGCTCAGACTGCGCCTAATAATTTATGCATCTGTGCAGTTACCTGGGCCTTTGTACTTTCAATCGTTCCGCTGTTGTCGATGACCACGTCCGCGTATCTTTCTTTCTCTGCCAGCGGCATCTGGGCGTTGATACGGGCGGTCACCGCTGCTTCCATGGCGCCATCCCGCAGCATGGCCCGTTGTATCTGGACCGTTTTCGGCACTTTCACCAGCCACACGCTGTCCACTTTTGTATGCCAGCCGCACTCGATCAGCAGGGGCACGTCCAGAACCACGGCCGGAACATTCTTTTCCTTCTGTTCTTCCAGAAAATGCTGCGCTTCTACCAAAACCTGATCCTGCACGATCTTTTCATACTGTTTCAGGATTTTTTTGTCGCGGAACACCTTGTCTGCCACCCAGGGACGGTTCAGTTCCCCGTTTTCCAGCAGGCAGTCCGGACCGAAAAAGTCCACGATCTTCTGCAGGCAGGCGTTGCCCTTCCGCACTGCGGCGCGGCTGGATTCGTCCGCGTCAAAGACGGGGATGCCCAGCGTCTTCATATAGGACGACACGGTGCTTTTGCCGCTGCCGATGCCGCCTGTTAGTCCGATTACTATCATATGTTCACACTTTCTCTTATTTCGCCTCTGCCCAGTCTTTACCGTAATTAACTTCTGCCAACAAGGGTACATCAAGCTTGAATGCGTTCTGCATCTCCGTCTGCACCAGCGCCGCGGTGGCTTCCCGTTCCGCTTCTTTCACTTCCAGCACCAGTTCGTCGTGGACCTGCAGCAGCACGCGGGAAGACAGACCTGACTTACGCAGCACTTCGTCCACCCGCAGCATAGCCAGCTTCATGATGTCGGCCGCCGTGCCCTGGATAGGCGTGTTGATGGCTGTGCGTTCCGCAAAGCTGCGGAGGTTGAAGTTACGGTTGTTGATGTCCGGCAGGTAACGCTGCCGGCCCAGCAGGGTAGCTACGTAGCCCTGACTGCGGGCCAAAGCTTTCATCCGTTCCATGTATTCCTTCACGCCCTTGTACCGGGCCAGATAGTTTTCAATGAACTCGCCTGCTTCTTTCCGGCTGCAGCCCAGTTGCACGGCCAGACCGAAATCGCTGATGCCGTATACGATGCCGAAGTTGACCGCCTTGGCCCGGCTGCGCATCTCGTGGGATACCAGCTCCAGCGGCACGCCGAACACTTCACTGGCCGTACGGGCATGGACGTCCTGGTTTTCCCGGAAGGACTCCAGCATCAGGGGATCCTGGGCAACATGGGCCAGAATACGCAGTTCGATCTGGGAATAATCGCAGGACATGAGCCAGTCATAGCCTTTGCCAGGCACAAACAGAGTCCGTATCCCCCGACCGATCTCCGTACGGGTGGGGATGTTCTGCAGGTTAGGATCCGTACTGGATAGACGGCCCGTCACGGCAACAGTCTGACGGAAATGGGTATGGATCCGTCCCGTGGTTTTGTTGATCAGGGGCTTCAGCCCTTCCAGATAGGTGGACTGGAGCTTGGCCAGCACCCGGTACTGCAGGATGGTGTCCACCAAGGGATGCTTGTCTTTCAGTTCTTCCAGCACCTTCACATCGGTGGAATAGCCGGTCTTTGTCTTCTTGATCACAGGCAGGCCCAGCTTTTCAAACAACACCACTCCCAGCTGTTTCGGGGAATTGGGATTGAAGTCCGGTTCCTCTGCCTGCTCTTTGGCCAGTTCTTCCAGGCCCCGGATCTTCTGCGCCATCTCCGCGCTTACCTTGTCCAGTTTCGCTTCATCCGCCGTAACACCGGCCAGTTCCATCCTTGCCAGCACGGGCGCCAGGGGCAGTTCAATTTCTTTATATAATTTTGTCAGTTCCTTATCCTGCAGTGACTGCTGCACTGCTTCTGCCACCCGGGCCAGGGTGTGGCAGTCCGGCGTCCTGTCCTGCCCCAGGTAATGCCAGGCCAGGTCAGCCAGCGCATAGCTGCTGCGTCCCGGATCGTTCAGATACGCTGCCAGCGTAATATCTTCTATTATATTTTGCGGTTCCACGCCCTGACAGTAACAGATCCGGTAAATTTCTTTGCTGCCTGCCGTGCCCTTGGGGTTGGGCGCCGACCCCAGCCACCGGGTAAACGCCTCCAGCGCTTCAAGACCGCTGATGAGGTATTCCTGCTCCCCGCACAGCACCCGGGCGGATGCAAACCTCAGATCAGGAATCTCCCCAGCCGTTTCTGTCAGGAACCAGATCATCTGGGAAGGATCCATGGCCGCAGCCACCTCCTGCCACTGGGCAGCAAAACCGATCTCTTTTACTTTAGCTGCCGGCACCACCGCGCCAAACAGGCTTCCCATACCATCGTCGGGAACAGCAGGACTGTTTAAGTCTGAAACAGGCTTTTGCCCGTTGTCATTTCCGTAAGCCTCTGCGGCAAACAAGTCGCTTTCCTGCGGCCCGGCCTCAGTACCGTCCTTCTGTGTATTTTTATTCTTTTCATCAGCAATCGCAGAAGAACCCACACTGTCACTCGCAGCACTGCCTGCCCCGGCGTCAACACCCGGCGCAAATCCCATGATCTGCCCAAACTGGTTGAAGAAACCCCGGAACTCCAGATCTGCCAGCATCTGCCGGGATTTTCCCTCCAGCGGTTTCAGGGCATAGGACTCCAGCTGCAGATCCAGCCCCGGCACATCTGTGTAAATAGTAGCCAGTTCCTTGGAAAGCAGGGCCTGTTCCTTATTGCCCGTCAGCTTTTCCTTCAGGCTCTTTCCTTTAATCCCTTCAATATTCTCCAGCACCTTTTCCACGCTGCCGTATTCCGCGATCAGCTTCAGCGCCGTCTTAGGCCCCACCCCCGGCACCCCGGGAATGTTATCGGAAGTGTCTCCCATAAGGCCTTTCAGGTCAATGAGCTGCAGGGGGACAAGACCTTCGTAATCCTCTGCAAAGGTCGCCTGATCATATAACTTTATGTCGGAAATGCCTTTCTTCGTGTACATGACACGGGTGCGGTCATCAATGAGCTGCAGTTCGTCCCGGTCGCCGGTGACGATATACACTTCCACGTCCGGATCAGTTTTTTTCGCAAAAGTGCCGATGATGTCGTCTGCTTCGTAATCATCCAGCTCCAGGGCGGCAATGCCCATGGACTGCAGTACCTCCATGCACAGGGGGAACTGCTCTTTCAGCTCCGGCGGCGTAGGCTTGCGCTGGCCTTTATAATCCGCATACAGTTTATTGCGAAATGTCTTGCGGGATTTGTCAAAGGCCGCCACCACCCAGCGGGGTTTCACGTCCTGCAGCAGCTTGTGGAACATGCGCAGGAACCCGTACACAGCGCCGGTGTGCTGCCCTTTCCGGGTAGTTAGGGGCGGCAGGGCGAAAAAAGCACGGTGGATGAGGCTGCTTCCGTCAATGACCAGAAATTTATCAGACATAGTAAAATCTCCTTGCATAAGCTGATTAACAAAGCAATTGTGATTAAGCAAAACACTTAAAACTACATTTATATATGTTGATTCATTATATCATAAACCTTCGGAATTAGAAACAGTAAGCCCCGGCACCTTGTCAGTGACGGGGCTGATATAAAAATCTGTTTTTAGGAAACACGGATTAAATGAGTTTGCGCCCGGCTGGCGTGCGGACGAATGAATCAGCGGTTCCTTTACCTTACAGGTGCGCCAGGTTTTTGCTGCATTCCCTGGTTTGCCGACGTGGCAGGGGCCGGTTCGGCAGATACATTTACTGCTTCCGCCGTGCCGCCCTGGGCTTTCATCAGCTGTTCCACTTTATCCCGCAAAATACGTTTATCATCTTCCAGCAGGGAAATCTGTTCATTCAGCTTGCGCATTTTCCACATGCCCTGGGTCTTGGTCTTGATGCCCCACAAGAGGCCGAGCAAAAGGCCGCAGATGACAGAGAGCAGCACAACCAGCACCAGATTTAAACGAAAACTCCACATAAAGAGCGTCAGGTCCACCATCATGGAATTCTGGACTGCCAGGATCGCGACCAGAACCGCTATAATCGCAGTTAAGATCATAAAAAACATAGCGTCACCCTCGTTTCTTTTGAAAATGCGTTATCTTTTCAAACGTGTCTTCCGACAACACTGCGCGCTGCCTCCCGCAAGGAAGCTTGCAGAACAATGCTTTTTCTTACATGCACTCTTTAATGGCCTTGGCCATGCGTTTGATGCCTTCCACGATCTTGTCGTCGGGCATGCAGGAATAGTTGACCCGCATGCTGCGGTCGGTCTTGTCATTGGGATAGAACGCGTCGCCGATAACGGCGGCAACCTTCTGCTCGATGCACTTGTCAAATACCTTCCGGGCGCTGACGCCTTCCGGCACAGTGACCCACAGGAACAGACCGCCGTCGGGACGGGTGAATTCCACACCGGCCGGGAATTCTTCTTCCATAGTCTTTAAAATCAGGTCACGGCGATGACCGTACAGTGCAACGATCTCTTTTACGTGAGCGTCCAGGTCATAGGTGTCCATGTAGGCATCCGCCACGCCCTGGTCAAAGTTGGAGGTGTGCAGGTCCGCGCTCTGCTTGATCATGACAAACTTCTCAACGATGGTATGGGGACCGGCAATCCAGCCTAAGCGCAGGCCCGGGCAGAAGATTTTGGAGAAGGTTCCCAGGAAGGAAACCAGACCTTTGGTGTCCATAGATTTAAGGGTGGGGAAGCTTTCGCCGCTGTACCGCAGTTCCCCGTAGGGATTGTCCTCGAACACGGGCAGGTCATACTTGTTGATGACTTCGATGAATTTCTTACGGCGTTCCAGGCTCCAGCAGATGCCGGTAGGATTCTGGAAGTCGGGAATTACATAGATGAACTTGCATTTCGGCGTGGTAGCCAAAATCTTGTCCAGTTCTTCCGGAATGATGCCTTCCCCATCGGTAGGCACTTCTTTGAAAACAGGCTGGTAGGCATTGAAGGCGTTCAGGGCGCCCAGGTAGGACGGGCTTTCGCACAGCACCACGTCGCCGGGATCCAGGAACAGCTTGCCTGCAAAGTCCAGGCACTGCTGGGAACCGGTGGTGATGAGGATGTCATTCATGTCAACGGGGGTGCCGTATTTTTCCGTCATGCGTTTGGCGATCTTTTCCCGCAGGGTGGGACGGCCTTCGGTGGTGGCATACTGCAGCAGCTTCTGGCCTTCCTTTAACACCAGATCATGGGAGACCTGGGCGATCTCTTTTACCGGGAACAGTTCCGGGGCAGGCAGGCCGCCGGCAAAGGAAATGATATCCGGACGGGCCGTCAGCTTCAGCAATTCACGGATCTCGGACGCCTTCATCCGTTCCATTCTGCTTGCAAATTTATATTCCATAATATATCCCCTCTTTCATGTTTATATACATAGAGAATTTTATCACTTGGGGGAAGGAGTGTCAACAAAAAAGCCCCGGCTGAGCCGGGGCTTCAAAAAACTCAGTACATCCCTCTGAACTTCATGGCTACTGCCAGGCGTTTCAGGGCCGCGATATAAGCGGCTACACGCATGGGCACCTTGTACTCGGCGGTCAGGTCATACACTTCCTTGAAGGCTTTCACCATCATGTTGATCTGGCGGTCCTTCACTTCCTCTTCCGACCAGAAGAAGCGGTACAGGTTCTGTACCCATTCAAAATAGGAAACGGTTACGCCGCCGCCGTTGGCCAGGATATCGGGCACCACAAAGATGCCTTTCTTGTCCAGGATCTCATCGGCTTCCGGGGTGGTGGGGCCGTTGGCGCCTTCGCAGATGATCGTTGCTTTGATCCGTTTGGCATTGTCTTTGGTGATCTGGTTCTCCATGGCGCAGGGGAACAGCACGTCCACTTTCAGTTCCAGGACCTTTTCTTTTTCAAAAGGTTCCGCGTCGGGATAGCCCATGACGCTGTGGCCCTTGCTGGTAGCGGTGTATTCCGCCAGCTTGTAGGGATCGATGCCTTTCTTGCTGTAAATGGCGCCGAAAACGTCGGAGATAGCTAATATTTTCATGCCTTCGTCAAAGGCCAGTTTGGCGGTCCAGCTGCCTACATTGCCGAAGCCCTGTACGGAAGCGGTGGCGCCTTTCACCTTCATGCCTTTCACTTTCAGGGCTTCCAGGGCTGCGGTCACCACGCCGCGGCCGGTAGCCGCCGTACGGCCCAGGGATCCGCCCAGGGACAAATCCTTGCCAGTGATGAAGCCGGGTTCGTATTTGCCGGTGATCTTGCTGTATTCGTCCATCATCCAGCCCATGATCTTGGCATTAGTGTTCATGTCCGGGGCCGGGATATCCTTCTTTTCGCCGATGACGCCTGCGATCTTATCGATGTAACCCCGGGTCAGGGCTTCCAGTTCCCGTTCCGACAGTTTGTCTACGTCTACGATGATGCCGCCCTTGCCGCCGCCGTAGGGAAGGCCTGCCACTGCGCACTTGCAGGTCATCCAAAAAGCCAGGGTCTTCACTTCGTCCATGCTAACGGCAGTATGGTACCGCACGCCGCCCTTGGCCGGTCCCATGATGGTGCTGTGCTGGCAGCGGTAACCGGTAAACACCTGGACTTTTCCGTTGTCCATCTTCACCGGAATATGAACTTCCGTGGTCTTTTCCGGCACCGCAATGATGGCAGCCGCGCCCGGATCCAGCTTCATCGCCTTAATTGCCTTGTTCAGCGGAATCATAGATTGTTCGATCAGTCCCATGATAGTTTCCCCCTTACATAAATTTATTTTTCCTTTGGTATAATACAATGCAGTCTCAGTACGCTGCACAAACAGACCCGTTATTTGTTTTTTACTAAATGCCGCAAACTGCTAAATGTTGCAACATTTTTCGCAAAAATATTATAGCATAAATCCGGGATAATGTAAATTTCTTTACAGGGAAATTTGCTGTCCGGGGAGCATTTTTTTATCGGATCATTACGGAAAAACGGCACTGCAAACTGTCTCATCCTCATCAAATTTTATCCCCTGCCGACCCTATCAGGCATGCGGGTTGGCAACAGTTTTAAAATTTTTATTTTTTTGCAAAAAAATTATTGTAATCTCACACTTTTGCATGTATAATGCAAGTACAATAATTTTAAAAATTTAAATTGGGTCAGCCTGCCCGAAATTGTATTTCCAAATGGCTTTCCTGCTTATCTATTACAAAACAGAAATCACGCAGTGGTTTCTCAGGAAAGGTTGTGATCGCAATGAATGAATTAATCCGTTTGGAAGGGATTACCAAAAAGTTTGGCGAGCATCTTATCATCCCTACGTTGGACCTAACTATTAATGACGGTGAATTTGTTACCCTGCTGGGACCTTCCGGCTGCGGCAAAACTACGCTGCTGCGTATGATTGCGGGCCTGGAGACCCCCACTACCGGTCGGGTGATCCTGGACGGCCAGGATATCACCAAGCTGCCGCCTTATAAACGCAACGTCAACATGGTTTTCCAGAACTATGCGTTATTCCCCCACATGACCGTGACGGAGAATATCCATTTCGGTTTAAAGATGCAGGGCGTGCCCAACGACGAGGCCCAGGAACGCATCAACCAGGTGCTGTACCTGACCCAGCTGGAACAGTTCCGGGACCGCTACCCCTCCCAGATGTCCGGCGGGCAGCAGCAGCGGGTGGCCATCGCCCGGGCCCTGGTAAACAGCCCCAAGGTACTGTTGCTGGACGAACCATTAGGTGCCCTGGACTATCAGCTGCGGAAAAAGCTGCAGTTGGAACTGAAGAACTTACAACGGGGACTGGGCCTGACGTTCGTCTTCGTCACTCACGACCAGGAAGAAGCCCTCACCATGAGCGACCGCATTGTCATCATGCACGACGGCGTCATCCAGCAGGACGGGGACCCCAACGGCATCTACCATCACCCCAAGAACACCTTTGTGGCCCGCTTTATCGGCGAAAGCAACTTCTTTGATATCGGCAGCGATACCTATGCCCTGCGTCCGGAAAAGCTGAACCTGTGTCCGGAAGACGAAGAGAACGCAGAGCACCCGGAGCCCAAATTCTTCGGCACCGTGGTGGACATCGTCTTCTACGGTACCATCGACAAAGTCTTTATCCGTCTTGACAACACGAACCAGACCGTCATCGCCTACCAGTATTTCGATGACGTGCACCGCTGGCAGCCCGATGACCGGGTGGGCCTGTGGTGGTACGACCGTGACGGCGTAAAAGTGGAAAAAGAATAGAAAGGCGAGACATGAAGAACGGTAAATTGCTTATTGCTCCTTCCATGCTGTGGCTGGGGATCTTCTTCATCATCCCCATGCTCATCGTAGTGGCCGTGTCCTTTGCCGCCCGTACCCCCTACGGTCAGGTAATCTTCAACTGGAACATCAACAACTACCTGCGTTTTCTGGAGCCTTTATATCTTTCTATCTTTGCCCAGACGCTGATGGTGGCTCTTGTTACTACCGTAGTTACGATACTCATGGGATACCCCCTGGCCTATTACATCGCCCAGCTGCCCAAACGCTGGCAGCAGCCGGGACTGATCCTCTGCATGATCCCTTTCTGGATCAACTTCCTGATCCGGTCTTATGCATGGGTCATCATCCTGCGGGCCCAGGGCGTGCTGAACACGTTACTGATAAAGATGGGCTTCATCGAACAGCCTCTGCAGCTGTTATATAATGAAGGCGCCGTGATGCTGGGTATGATCTACTCCCTGCTGCCCTTCATGATCCTTCCTATCTATGTATCCATCGAACAGCTGGACCGCCGCCTGCTGGAAGCTGCTTCCGACCTGGGGGCCGCTCCCTTCACCGCCTTCCGGAAGATCACCCTGCCCCTGACCATGCCCGGTGTGGCGGCAGGCACCATCCTGGTGTTCATCTCTTCCCTGGGCATGTTCGTGGTACCGGACGTGATGGGCGGCGCCAAGTCTGCCCTGGTAGGGAACCTGATCCAGAACCAGTTCCTCTCCGCCCGCGACTGGCCCTTCGGTTCCGCCCTGTCCATCGTGCTGGCAGCCCTGTCGCTGCTGCTGATCATCCTCTACTACCGCGCCATCCAGGCGCAGAACGGAGGTGCCGAAAATGCAAAAAACATGGCGTAGTCACGTGCTCTTAGCCTATTCCCTGGCAATTCTGGCATTTCTTTATGTGCCCCTGGTCATCCTGGCCATGTACTCCTTCAACGACTCCCGCATCAACGCGGTGTGGACCGGTTTCACCTTCCGCTGGTACGAGCAGCTGTTCAATAACCGGCGGGTGTTGGAAGCCCTCATCAATACCCTGATCATCGGTTTCTCTTCCACCATTGTTTCCACGACCCTGGGCACCATCGCCGCCATCGCCCTGCACCGGTATAAATTCAAAATGCAGAGCGTCATCAACGGCTTGGTGTATCTTCCCATATTGATACCCGAGATCGTCATGGGCCTGTCGCTCCTGGTGCTGTTCTCCCAGGTGCACATGCCCTTGGGCAAAGGTTCCCTGATCCTGGCACACATCACCTTCTGTCTGTCCTTTGTGGTCATCACGGTAGGCGCAAGGCTGGACGGCATGCGCAGCGATTACGAGCAGGCCGCCAGCGATCTGTACGCCACACCCTGGCAGTGCTTCCGCTACGTAACATTGCCCCTGATCATGCCGGGCATCGTGGCCGGCGCTTTGATCGCCTTCACCCTGTCCATCGACGATTTCGTCATCAGCTTCTTCGTGGCGGGCCCCAACTCCACCACGCTGCCGCTGTACATCTACGCAATGGTAAAACGGGGCATCTCCCCGGAGATCAACGCCCTGTCCACGTTAATGATGGCAGTGGAAATTGTCCTGGTACTGCTGGCAGAATTCCTGCAGCCAAGCCACAAAGCAAAGGCAGAGAATTAATGGTTGCATTTTTTTACCCGGTGTGTTATAGTTTAATCCGCTATTAAATCCCAGTTCAAATAAAAAAATTATAAAGGAGTTGATACGATTTGAAAAAACTGTCTTTAATGCTCTTACTGGTTGTATGCTTTACCCTGGCCCTGACCGGCTGCGGCGGCGGTGAAAAGAAAACCGAAGCGCCCAAGGACGCCCCCAAAAAAGCGGAGGCTCAGGTCCTGAACATCTACAGCTGGGCCGATTATTTCGATCCCCAGGTCCTGGCAGAATTTGAGAAAGCCAACAACTGCCGCATCAATTACGATGTGTACTCCAACAACGAAGAACTGCTGGCGAAGATGCAGGCCGGCGGCGCCCTGTTCGATATCATCCAGCCTTCCGACTACATGGTCACCACCATGATTCAGCTGAACATGCTGGAAAAACTGGACCACAGCAAACTGCCCAACGTGCAGGCTAACCTGATCGAAAGCCTGAAGCACCCCGCCTATGACCAGAAACAGGAATACGCCATCCCCTATGTCTGGGGTATCACCGGCATCGCCTACAATAAAAAATATGTAAAAGACCCCATCACCAGCTGGGCCGACCTGTGGAAACCCGAATACAAGGGCCACATCATCCTGCTGAACGACAACCGGGAAGTATTCAGCCTGGCCCTGAAGAAACTGGGTAAATCCAACAACAGCACGGATCCCAAGGAAGTGGAAGCAGCTTTCAATGAGCTGAAGAAACTGAACACCAACGTGCTGGCCTACGACACGGAAAACAACAAGCAGAAGATGATCGCGGAAGAAGCCTGGATCGCCCACATGTGGAGCGGCGACGCCTCTTTCTGCAACTTTGATAATCCCAACATCCAG
>JAFZIG010000126.1 GCA_017554485.1 Acidaminococcaceae bacterium
CTGGAGCAAGTGGATGCTGGCGCATTATTACGATGAAGCGGACAGCGCTATCGTGTATTCCATGTGGAGCGGGTATCTGAAAGAAGGCCCGGCAAAAAACGAATATCTCTGTGATTTCCTGAAACCGTACAAGATTACGGCATTCATTCATGCCGGCGGGCATGCACTGCCAAAGGAGATAAAAGAGTTTGTGGACGCGGTGAACCCCGTGCATGTGATTCCCATTCATACGGAGCATCCGGAAGCCATGCGGGAGCTGTTGACGGACAGGGATATTGTGCTGTTAGAGGACAAGGAAACTTTGCAGGTGTGAGGGATGAAATTGAAAGAACAGAAACTGCAATAATTTTTTATAGCAATATATTCACATGCAACAGTAGAAAGGATAAGCGCCATGACCGTAGAAAAGAAAAACGAAACAGTGCTGAATAATTCTTCTAAAAAAGCAAAAGGCAACGACAAGAGACGTTTGCTGGCCGTACTGGAAATCATGAAACGGACAGATGAGGAACATCCGCTGACGAAAAACCAGATTTTGGATAAAGTTGTGGAGCAGGGTATCGAAGTCAACAATCTGAAAACCATTGCAGCAGATCTTGCGGCCCTGAAAGAACTTGATTATGATATCGTGACCGATTACAGCGGCAGTTACATGGTAGGCGGTCAGTTATTTGAGAATTATGAATTAAAAATCCTGGCAGATAATATCGCTAACGCCCGCTATCTGACTGCCCAGCACAGCCAGGAACTGATTGAACGGATCAAAAAACTGGCCAGCGAATCCGGGGAAGAACTGATCGCGGCCACAACGGTGATGGATCCGAAGCTGAAAAGCAGCGACGGGAAAATGAAATATAAACTGGATACGCTGTTCCGCTGCATCCAGAAAAAGAGAAAAGTGCAATTCAGTTACAGAAAACCCGGCGCAGGCCGTGCTGTAATATATACGGTAAATCCCTATGCGCTGACGATTTATGAAGATGAATACTATCTGACCACGGCTTTTGACAGTGGTAAAGGGTACAGCGATATACCGTTTAATTTTAAGGTACAACGCATGACGAAGGTGGAAGAGACGGAACTGCCTGTCAGAAATATTAGTGAGATAAAAATTCTGGCAGACGGTTTGGGGTTTGCGGACATCCAGAGTTACCGGCGCCTGATGAAAAACATGTGGAGCGGCGCCAAGGCCCAGTCTGTCATATTGAAAGTGCAGCCGTATCTGGCGGACAGCCAACTGGTTCTGACCGCAGACAGGGTAAAGGAAAACGAAAATGAAGAAGGAATATTGACTGTTTTCACGAAAGTAATTATCAATACAGGGTTTTACCAGACACTTGCCCGCTATGGCGACGGCGTGGAAATCATCCGGCCCGAAGAGGCGCGACAGGGTTACGCGGAGTACTTGAAAAATATGTTGCGTGTTTATGAGAAAGAGAATTAAAAATGAAAAACTTATTCGGTTATTCCCGTGTGCTTGCTGTAGGGGATGTTCACGGTATGTATGACAAGTTAATAACGCTGATGGATAAAGTCCGCTTCCATCCGGAAGAAGATTTGCTGCTTTTCCTTGGGGATTACATTGACCGGGGACCGGCTTCGGACAAATGCCTGCAATACATTTTTGATTTGCAGCACCAGTATCCGGATTCCGTAGTCTGTCTGCTGGGCAATCACGAAGTGATGATGGCGTCATATTTTATGCAGAAGCAGGGAAGTTACAATAACCTGATTGTTGATTACGCAGATTCCTGGCTGGATAACGGCGGATTTGAAACGCTACGGCAATTGAATGAACTGGACGCGGATAAAAGAGATGAACTGATTACATGGGCCACAAACCTGCCGGTACAGTTCCAATATCAGGAGTTCTTTTTCTGCCATGCCGGGGTAGACCCGGATGTGCCATTAGCAGTGCAAAGTGAATTTGATATGTTGTGGCGTCGCCAGCAATGGTGGGAACAGTACAAGGGTGAGGAAACCATTGTGGTTGGCCATACGCCTATACAGAAGGTGAAGAAACAGAAGGGACAGATACGGCGGGTCATAAAGCCGCTGTTTTTACCAAACCATGTCATTATGTGCGATACCGGCGCCTATATGCAGGGCGGTAAACTGAGTTGTGTGGATGTGCTAAGTAAAAAAGTCTGGCAACAGTGAAGAGATAAGATAATTCTGTTGTCAATAAATTGACGAATACCGCGTTGGGATGTATAATTTAATAGTTAATCATTAAAGTTATCATACCCGGGAGGTTAGAGATATGATGGAAGAAAAATATGCTCCCCATGCCATAGAAAAAAAGTGGCAGAAGTATTGGGCAGAGCACGACACTTTTAAACGCGAGATAGACGCGGCGAAACCCAAGTCCTATGTGCTGGAGATGTTCCCGTATCCCTCCGGCAATCTGCATATGGGCCACGTGCGCAACTACTCCATTGGCGACGTGGTTGCCCGCTTCCGCACCATGCGGGGCTTTAACGTTTTGCATCCCATGGGATTCGATTCTTTCGGCATGCCTGCGGAGAACGCTGCTATTGAGCACGGTATTCCGCCGAAAAAATGGACGCTGGAAAATATTGAAAACATGACCCGTCAGCTGAAACAGCTGGGTCTTTCCTACGACTGGGACAGGGAAGCCATTACCTGTAAGCCTGAATATTACAAGTGGACGGAATGGTTCTTCGAACTGTTCTACAAGCGCGGTCTGGCAGTGAAAAAAAATTCTTCCGTGAACTGGTGCGACCATTGCAACACGGTGCTGGCCAACGAGCAGGTGGAAGATGGAAAGTGCTGGCGCTGCAAGAACGAAGTGCACAAGAAACAGCTGAGCCAGTGGTTCTTTAAAATTACGGATTACGCGGACGAACTGCTGCAGGATCTGGAGAAGATCCCCGGCTGGCCGGAACGCGTAAAGATTATGCAGGAAAACTGGATCGGCCGCAGCGAAGGCCTGGAATTCAGTTTTGACGTGCCGGCGCTGAATGAAAAGCTGGCTGTGTATACCACCCGTCCGGATACGATCCAGGGCATCACCTTCGCAGTGGTTCCGCCGGAACATCCCATTGTAGAAAAGATGCTGCAGGGGAATCCCCGGGAAAAAGAACTGCGGGAATTCTGCGACAAAGTGCGCAACACCAGTGATATTGAGCGTACCTCCACCACCAGCGAGAAACTGGGCATGTATACCGGCTTTGACTGCGTGCATCCCCTGACGGGCCATAAGGTCCAGATCTGGATCACCAACTATGTACTGTACGATTACGGTACCGGCGCGGTCATGGGCGTGCCCACTCACGATTCCCGTGACTGGCAGTTCGCTACCAAATATAATATTCCCAAGATTCTGGTCATCCAGCCCAAAGACCGTGAGCTGAAGCTGGAAGATATGACGGATGCCTATGAAGATGACGGCATCATGGTCAACAGCGGCAAGTTCGACGGCATGACCAATATTGAAGCCATGGCCGCCGTCAGTGATGAGATTGAGCGCATCGGCGCCGGCAAGCGCCGTGTCAATTACCGTCTCCGGGACTGGCTGATCTCCCGCCAGCGTTACTGGGGCGCTCCTATTCCTATTATTTACTGCCCCAACTGCGGCGAAGTGCTGGTACCGGAAGAAGAACTGCCCGTGCTGCTGCCGGAAGACGTTAAGTTTGATGCAGGTGCGAAATCCCCACTGGCCACCAGTGAAAGCTTCCTGCACTGCAAGTGCCCGAAGTGCGGCGCGGACGCTACCCGGGAAACGGACACCATGGATACTTTCCTGTGCTCCTCCTGGTATTTCCTCCGTTACACCGACCCGAAAAACGACAAGGCTCCTTTTGCCAAAGAAGCCAACGCCTACTGGGGTCCGGTGGACCAGTACATCGGCGGCATTGAGCACGCCATCATGCATCTGCTGTATTCCCGCTTCTTCCTGAAGGTGCTGCGTGACGCCGGCATGGTGGATTACGACGAACCCTTTACCAACCTGCTGACCCAGGGCATGGTGATCAAAGACGGGGCCAAGATGAGCAAATCTCTGGGCAACGTGGTTTCCCCGGAAGAAATTCTGGAAAAATACGGCGCGGACACCGCCCGTCTCTTCATCCTGTTTGCCGCCCCGCCGGAGCGGGAACTGGAATGGAGCGACCAGGGCGTGGAAGGCAGCTTCCGTTTCCTGAACCGCGTATGGCGTATCGTGCATTTCTTCAAAGATATGGTGGCGCAGAAAGTTGCATCCTATGATGTAGCAGCGCTGGACGAAGCGGACAAGGAACTGCGGCGCGCGCTGAACGCTTCCATTAAAAAAGTGACGGAAGACGTGGACCAGCGCTTCAACTTCAACACCGCCATCAGCTCCCTCATGGAACTGGTGAATGCCATGTATGCCTATAAGGATGCCAAGAAAGAATACAACGCGGGCCTGCTTTATGAAACCGTCAAAGACCTGCTGTTGCTGCTGGCTCCCTTTGTTCCCCATATTACGGAAGAACTGTGGCATGGCGTGATTGATGAAAACACCAGCGTTCACGACCAGGCATGGCCGGCTTACGATGAAGCAGCTCTGAAGGTTGACAACGTGGAGATCGTTTTACAAATCAACGGCAAGGTCCGGGGCCGACTGGTGGTTCCTTCCGAAGCAACAAAGGATGAACTGGAAAAGGTTGCGCTGGCGGATGAGAGGATCAAGTCCCTTATCGGC
>JAFZIG010000127.1 GCA_017554485.1 Acidaminococcaceae bacterium
CCACCCCTCCTGAGAGGAGGGGAATGTCTCGGGACCGATGCTGTTTGCGGGGATGAGGGGGCGTTGCGGGGTACGCTGCGCGTATGGATTGGCGTAATACGCTGCGCGTAAGAATTGGATACGCTGCGCGTATTGATTGGGTGCGCTGCGCGCAGAAATCTGGGAAAATCTTTATAGAAAATCAGAGAAAATCTGGTCGGATTCACATCAGCTAAACCTTAAACCTTAAACCATAACCCTTAACAGTCGGGGGTTCCGCCTCGCCTAACGGCTTCGGCGGAATGACGGACCGCCGGTAGGGGCAGCATCGTCATTCCGAGACGCGACAGCGTCGAGCGGAACCTCCTGAAAACGACCACAGTCTGCGGTCACCCCTTCTCCGTTGCGACCGCAAAAAAATTTTTTTAATGACCATCCCGTTGTAATTTTTTTTGTATTTTTGCAGCCGAACGTTGGTTGATGGTCGCAACATGGTAGCGAGGCGGGTCTTCTTGGCCGGCAGATTGAGGGTTCGACTCCCTCCGCCAACGCATTTAAGGGGTCTCACCATCCGGCGAAACCCCTTTATTTTATCTGTGTGTACTGCTCTGCCTGCATGTCTTCTGCCTTGACAATTCCCCAAGATTTTACCAAGTTTGTCGTTTTGCCTTTGCTGACATAATTCGGGTGCAACACGACTTTTACAATTTTGTCTTGTTTGTACGATGTGGTCACAACATAAACCAGACTTTTTTTTGAAATATCTACGTAGATGTTTGTCGGTGATGATAATGCACGTTCTATAAAAAAGTAATCCTCAACAGGAAGACTTGCTCCTTTCCGCTCTTTCGGATGATCTCTGTATTTGAATATCTGACGTTGGGTGATGGTCATGATTTCTGTCTCCAGTTTCGACCCCCGTCTGAATAGATCGTTGACAATAGCCTGTGTAACCTTCCCTGCGCAGAAGTCCGTTCCGTCACCTCTTCCTTTAGCGAGAATCTCGGACGCATAGTCAAGAAGTGACCTGTAACACAGTACTTTGTGCGGATCTTTTGCCTGGTAGTTCTTATCGTTTTTACCTGTTTTCATATTGCGGCAAAGATATAATTTTTTTTGATCCTAATCAAAAAAATCAATTTAGAAACGCACCATTCCGAGACGCGACAGCGGCGAGCGGAACCTCCTCCGATCAAAGACAATTTTTCACAAAACGAGCCGAGTCTTGCTTGCGAAGCTTGAGTAACCTCAACCCTCAAACCATTCCAGCGGCAAAGATACAACCATCCGCCCTGTGAAAGCAAGAAAGAAAGGTGCGCTGCGCGCAGAAATCTGAGAAAATCTTTATAGAAAATCAGAGAAAATCTGGTTGGATTCACATCAGCTAACCCTTAACCCTTAAACCATAACCCTTAAACCATAACCCTTAAACCATAAACCTTAAACCATAACCCTTAAACCATAAACCTTAAACCATAAACCTTAAACACCACACATTTTTTTTTGCGGATATTAAAAAAAGTGTATTTTTGCAGCGGAGTCAAAGCATGGCCTTTGGCTAACGATTCTGCGGATTCGTTGAATACTGGACTGGTACATAACGTATCAGTCTTCAGTTTTAAACAGGACCTGATAATCGTCACCACGGCGAATCCATACCTCTGAAATCCCAACACCTGCCTTTTGCCGACCACCGACAGAACGAAGCATGTAACCATCCGTCAACCCGCAATCCTCAATGATAATCCTGCTTGACTGTTTAAACCCATGATTACACATGTTCCGGAACGACCTCTTTGGATTGTTCCCGCAAAAGCCCTCGTGTTCATACCACACCCCGTCCACAAGCAAATCCGGGCATTTCCCATAGTAGGGTGTACCCCTCAACGAACCGTAAATCATGTCGTAAGCCGGATTCTTGTAGGGCACGTCAAGCTTCGGGGTCATCACCACAGTCTTTCCCTGCCTGGCAAAAAACTCCGCGCAGC
>JAFZIG010000128.1 GCA_017554485.1 Acidaminococcaceae bacterium
CCCTTTTTCTCGCGTTTTTTCTTTGCTTTTTCTTCTGCTTTCTCCAGGTTCTCTTTCACAAATTTGTCCATATCGATCTTGCGGTAATGCCGGTTGATCAGGATCTGCAGAACAACCTGGAAGAGAGAACTGAATGCCCAGTAAACACCAAGGCCGGCATTCAGCGTAAAGCAGATAAAGACAGAGAACAGCGGCATGACATATCCCATGGAGTTGGTAGCTGCCATCGGATTGCCTTGTCCGGCTGCAGAAGAAGTATAGGTCTGTCCTTTTGCCTGTGTCAGTTTGAAAGACAGCCATTGGGAAAAGCCTGCGATGATCGGAAGGATCACTGCGATGATCCCGATTCCGCCGCTGAGCATCAGATTCCACGGTGTCTGGCTCAGGTCAAATCCCAGGAAGGAATTGGCCGCCTGCATCTGCTTATGCAGGGTATCGATCTGCGCCGCCGTATCCGGCGTTGCGGAAAATGCTGCCAAAAGTGAATTCCAGCCTTTGAGCGGCAAAGAATACAAAGCCGTCATCTGAGTGTTGTCCGCAACGGCCGCATTGCCAATGACGGAACCGATGCTGGAAAGATCCACGCCACTTGTTTTGATGATCGCAACGATCTTGCTCAGCGGTTCCGACAGTTTGTCGATCAAAAGCGGTAACTGCCGCAGGGCGCCGTATAATGCGATCAGGATCGGCATCTGAAGTCCGGTCTGTAAGCAGCCGCCCAACTGGGAAACACCATACTTCGCATAGACCGCTCTCTGTTCATCCTGCATTGCCTGCATGGAGACGGCGTCTTTTCTTCCTTTATACTTTGCCGTGATCGCCTGAAGTTCCGGCTGCATGATGTTCTGCAGCTTGGCAGTTTTTTGCTGGCGGATGGTCAGTGGTAATAAAACAAGTTTGATCAAAAGAGTAAACGCAATAATGACAAGGCCGATATTTGCAATACCGATCATGTCAAAGAATTTGTAAATATACTCGATGATCCAACCGAAAAAGATGATGATCTGTTTAATTACCGGCCATTCATAACATCCAGCAGATGTTGAGCTTGCGGCTTGTCCGCAGGCCATTAGAAAATTAAACACTGATTAGATCCTCCTTATGGTACCGGGTCGTAACCACCCTTGGAGAATGGATTGCACCGTAAGATTCGATAAATGGCCAATCCCAGTCCTTTAAGCGGACCATACTTCTCAATTGCCTCGATGGCATACTGAGAACAGGTAGGGTAATACTTGCAATGTGTATAGCGTTTATACCCGGAAAGATACTTTTGATAGAACTTAATTGGGTAAATTAAAATCTTCTTCATTTTCTTTTACCAGGTTCTGTTTCCTGCACAAATGGAGCAGTGCAGCTTCTACGTCCGCCTGCTTCTTCCCGACGATCCCGCTTCTTCCGACAACGACAAGCGCCGTATCTTCCGGAAGAAGATCTTTTAGATGAAGATAACTCTCACGGATCAGCCTGGCGGCCCGGTGCCGGATCACACTGTTGCCGACTTTTTTACTGACCGAGATGCCGAGCTTTTTTCCGTTGGAAGGTGCTGAGTATAAGACCAGCATCTGATTGGCTGCAGATCGTTTGTACTCATAGACTTCTTTAAACGCAGAAGTATTCTTTAACGTATCAATATTTCTCACGTTTAAATTCCTTCCCAGGAAGAAGAAAGACCACCTTCTTCACCGGTGGCCTTAAGCGGATAATACTTTTCTTCCTTTTGCTCTCCTAGCTGCCAGAACTTTTCTGCCGCCCGGAGTGCTCATTCTTGCTCTAAAACCATGAACCTTTGCTCTTGATCTTTTTTTCGGCTGAAAGGTCATTTTGCTCATAAGGCTACCACCTCCTTGTTCTTCTGGAAAAATAGCTTTCTAATTGTACTCGGTAAGATTTTTTTCGTCAAGTTTTTTTTCCTATGTTTATCCACATTTTGTTCAAAACGTGTTTCCAATCCGTTTTGTATGAAAAAGAAAACATGATTTTCGACCGGATTTCTTCAATCTTTCCGCGGAGGGACAGAAATTCGTTGATTTTAAAGGGTTTTTTTCAGAAAAAAGTTTTCCACACAATGTTGATAAAATGTCATTAACTTTTTCATTGGTGCATAAATCTACAACTTATCCACAGTCTATCCACAAAATTTTGGGTATTTCTTTTTGCCCTGATTTCTTGAAAACTTACCTTATTTATATTAAAATACATACATATAGATTAGGCGGCGATTTTTACCGCTTTTATTCTTGTAAAGGAGACCTTTTATGTTAGATCAGATCCGGGATCGCTGGACCGAGATCCTCAATCATTTAAAACAGGAATACGACATTTCTGACGTATCATTTAACACCTGGCTGCTTCCGTTAAAAGTGGAAGCGGTAGAGAATGATACCATCCTTGTTGTCGTTCCGGAAGAGTCTGTCGGCCTTCAGATCATCAAAAAGAAGTACTATCTTCCGCTGAAAGTATCTGTCGAAGAAGTCATGGGTTCCCCATTTGAAATCGAATTCATTCTTCCGAACCAGCTGAAAGAAACCGCGGAAGCCATCTCCAAAGAAGCTCTTTCCGAGCAGATGGATGTTTTTGAAAAAGCCGGGCTGAATCCGAAATATACCTTTTCCAATTTTGTCGTCGGGGAAAGCAACAACCTGGCACATGCGGCTGCTCTGGCCGTTGCAGAAACGCCTGCGGAAAGCTACAATCCGCTTTACATTTATGGCGGCGTGGGTCTTGGAAAAACGCATCTGATGCAGGCAATCGCACATTTTATCCTGCAGAACAACCCATCCATGCGGGTTTTATACGTCACCAGTGAGACCTTTACCAATGAGATCATCGCTGCGATCCGCAGTGGTAACGATAACCAGAAAGTGCTGGATGCGTTCCGGGAAAAATACCGCAATGTGGATGTGCTTCTGATCGATGATATCCAGTTCATCAGCGGAAAAGAGAGTACGCAGCAGGAATTTTTCCACACGTTCAACTCTTTATATGAAAATAA
>JAFZIG010000129.1 GCA_017554485.1 Acidaminococcaceae bacterium
ATGAACGGTGATCAGGCGAAGGAAGCGTTGAGCGCTATTTCTTCCAACGCTTCCGCCAAGAGCATGGCGGTGGCCCAGCGCAGCATGATGACCCACCACATTCTGTCTTCCCGCCTGAACGATGCGTTTATGCCGAAGCCGGTGAAAGTGAAACTGCCAACGGCCAGTTTAGATGATACTGCTGCCGGTGATTTAAATGTTTCCCTGAACCTGTTAGAACCGGCGGAGAACGACATCTGGTTAAAGTTTGGGAAGAACTGGGGCGATCTGAAGGACGGCGCCGATTACCACAGCTCTACAACGCTGTTAGGCTGGGATAAAGAGATTGCAAACAACTGGCGTGCCGGATTGTTTGCCGGTTACAGTTCAACCGGCTTTGCGGACAGCAATGCAAGTAACGAGCTGAAAGACACCCGCTTCGGCCTGTACGCAGGTTATAACAAAGCAGGACGGGAAGCCATGGCTTACCTTGACTACGGAGTAATGAGGAACAAACTCCGCAGAGGTATTCCGGGCATGGGATTAACAGCCGACGCAAGATACCACAGCCGCATTTTGGAACTGGGCGGCGAATATTTGTATGACCTGCATGCCGCCAAAAACGTGCCCTGGCATGTGCGTCCTTATGTGAACGCGCAGTTGTCAAGGCTGTGGCAGAACGACTACAGCGAAGAGGGCGCTGGGGTGTTCAACCAGGTGGTACAGGGCAAGCACAACGATTACTTCGGCATGGGAGCGGGCGTGGAGTTTAAACGCTACCTCCCCGGCGGCAACTACGCCATCCGTGCAGGGGTAAAGCATGCTTTTGCCGGTGCTGAACCGAAGCTGCGGTACAGCTACATGGGTGATGCAGCCAACACCTACGACATGCGCAACGTGCAGGACAAGACACACTTTGTACTGTCCATCGGTGGGGAAACGCAAGTTGCCAAAGGCTGGAGCATCGGCGGCGACGCGGGCTTCACCCGTGGCCGTCACGACAGGGACTTTTCCTGCAGCGTGACCGTAAAGAGAATGTGGTGAGTAAGGATGCGGCTTGTCAGCAATGGCAGGCCGCGTTTTAGTTTTGAACCTCAATTATTAGTATTAATTATTATTAAAAAGCAATATTATAATTTCAAACAGAGTTAAATCCGTTTTTTTAATATGCGGTGAACTGCGGTTTTCTTCATGTTTTCAATTTAGTTCCTATTATTTTTGAAAATGCTATTGACTTTGTTAACAGGAATTAGTATAATTAAATTACAAAAATTAAATAAAAAAGAATATTGGTTTATTCATAAACAATTTTTCTCCTTCTCCTTCTCCTTTTTAACCCATTTAATGGAAAAGCCCGCATGCAGCTTGTGCGGGTTTTTCCATAAGTGAAAGAAACCGGATAGTTACACTGTCATATCTTATTATGAAACGCAGACACAAAATACATAACGGGGAGGTACGGCTGTGTCCACAACAACAGGGGTAAAAAAAGACTGTCTGTGGATCGTGTTGTTTTTGATCGTTTTTATAAACGGCTTTGAGGCAGGCGGGTACCAGGCCAGCCTTTGGAGCGTCGGAAAGAACTATGACCTGTCGGTAACGTCCATGGGACTGTTCGCTGCCATGGAGCTGTTCGCCACCATGCTTGCCCCGATCCTGCTGGGTCGCTGGGCGGACAGTGTGGAGAAGGCTCGGAGTATCAGCCTGATGCTGGCTATCCAGTTCATCGCTGCGATGACGATCCTGTTTACCAGCGCGGACCGCCTGTTCCTGGTTTGCATATTTTTCCTGGGGCTCACCACAAGCGCCCTCCAGTTTATTGCGATTGCTGCGCTGGCCGACGCATACCCCGTAAGCGGCGGGAAAAAGATCGCCTATATGACAAGCATGTACGCAACCGGCGCGCTGGTAGCGCCTCTGGTGGTAGACTGGTATCTTCGGAGCGGGTTTGGCTGGCGGACGCTGTTCGGGCTTCTGGCAGCCGGCAGCGCTGTGTCTCTTGCCGGCATTATTTCCAGCGGAAGCAAACCGCGGGAATACAGGGCAGCACAGAATGCAGAGCAGGATGGCGAGGGGAGGTTCGTCCTCAGCGCCATTCTCATGCTGAGCGTGATCATGTGCATCTATGTGGGCTTCGAGAATGGGTTTACCTTCTTCGTCGATACATTATTTACGGATGTGCTCAGGGCCTCTACCGGGAAGCTTGCCCTGTCCTTGTTCTGGGCGGTGATGATTCCGTCCCGTATTCTTGTGGGCCATTTTTCCGGGCATGCCAGAAAGATACTGATTGCTTCCATCCTGCTGATCCCTGCTACGATGCTGCTTTTGTCGGCTGTGTCCGATCCCTTCGTAGTGTTGCTGCTTTGTATCCCCCTTGGTTTTGCCAGCGGCGCGATTTACCCCAGCGTGCTGACGATTATGTTGCCCTACGCGGGAAAAAATACCGCTACGGCTACGGGGATCATCACCGCGGCTACCGGTATCGGCGGTGTGGTGTTCACCGCGATGACCGGCTTTCTGGCGGACCGGTTTGGGCTGCAGACGGCCATGCTTGTGTTAGTGAGCTTTTTTGCTATTTCGCTGCTGTCCGCCATAAGGGTTTTCCGGCTTCGCAGGACGTGACAATTGCCTTGCGACAGCCGTAACAGCAGTATTACATTTATTAATTTTAATGATACAAAGGAGGACTTAATTATGGCAAGATTTACATTACCCCGCGACCTTTATCACGGGAAAGGCGCGCTGGAAACGTTAAAGACCCTGAAAGGGAAAAGGGCCATCGTCTGTGTGGGCGGCGGCAGCATGAAACGCGGCGGCTTTTTGGACCGTGCGCTGGCCTATCTGAAAGAAGCCGGCATGGAAACAAAGGTGATAGAAGGCATTGAAAGCGATCCTTCTGTGGAAACCGTTATGAACGGCGCAGCCATTATGCAGGAGTTCCAGCCGGACTGGATCGTCGCCATGGGCGGCGGCAGCCCCATCGACGCGGCGAAAGCCATGTGGATCAAATATGAATATCCGGAGACCACCTTTGCCGATATGTGCAAGGTGTTCGGTCTTCCCAAGCTGCGGACAAAAGCGCATTTCTGCGCCATCTCTTCCACCAGCGGGACCGCAACGGAAGTAACAGCGTTCTCCATTATCACCGATTACCAAAAAGGGATCAAATATCCCATCGCCGATTTTGAAATTACGCCGGATATCGCTATTGTAGATCCGGATCTTGTACACACCATGCCACAGAAGCTGACGGCCCATACTGGTATGGACGCCATGACCCACGCCATTGAAGCATATGTATCCACAGCCCACTGCGCTTATGCGGACGCGCTGGCCATCCACGCGATAGAACTGATCCAGGCTAACCTGGTGAAATCCTATAACGGCAACATGGAGGCGCGGGACATTATGCATGACGCACAGTGCCTGGCCGGCATGGCCTTCTCCAATGCGCTGCTGGGTATCGTTCATTCCATGGCCCACAAGACCGGCGCCGCTTTTGCGGACTTTGGCGCCCACATCATCCACGGCGCGGCCAACGCCATGTACCTGCCGAAAGTAATCAGATTCAATTCTAAAGACCCTGCCGCATTGAAACGCTATGGCGTTATTGCGGATTATATGAAACTGGGCGGCGGGTCCGATGAAGAAAAAGTCGACCTGCTGATCGCTTACCTGCGGAAGATGAACGACGACCTGAACATCCCCCACAGCATAAATCACTACGGGCTCAAGGGATTGCCGGAAGAAAAAGGCTTTGTTCCGGAGGCAGCGTTCCTGGAGCGGGTAGAGCGGATCGCGGCAGATGCCATCCTGGATGCCTGCACCGGTTCCAATCCGCGCCAGCCCAGCCAGGAAGAAATGGTGAAGCTGCTAAAATGCTGCTACTACGATACGGAAGTAGACTTTTAAACAATTTACCTGTTTGCGCGGGCTTTTCCTGACGGGATGGACCCTGATGAGACAGGTCAATCAATGATAACCGGGGCAAGATGAGCCGACTATACTTATTTTAATAGTTACAGAAAGGAAGGCAGAGAAATGGATCCTATTTTCAAACGCGTAAGCATTCGCAGATTTACAGAGGAGCCGGTGAACGACGAAACAATCCGGCAGATCATCCGTGCGGGCATGGCCGCTCCTTCTTCCAAGAACCAGCGTCCCTGGGAGTTTTATGTGGTGCGGGACAGGCAGATCCTGGAGGATCTTGCAAAGTGCAGTCCTTTCGGCATACCGATCCGTAATGCCCAGGTGGCTATTGCTGTATGCTACCGTAACAAAGACTTAAAAGAGCCGGAGATGGTATTGCTGGATATGAGCTGCTGCTGTGAAAATATGCTGCTGGAAGCCGCGGAATTAGGCCTCGGTTCTGTCTGGATTTCTTTTGCTCCCCGGAAACAGCGCTCGGAACCGGCTGAGAAGGTTCTGCATTTACCGGAACACCTGAATCTGTTTACCGTTCTGCCGGTGGGACATCCTATGGGCAATATCAAACAGTTGGATAGGTTTGAGGAAGAGCGGATCCACTGGCCGGAATAAAAATATAATCTGGGAGACGAATGAAGCGCGTCTCCCTTTATTTTACATTAAGGAAGCACGGTCGGCGCCGGCAGCCGGGCAGGCGAATGACCGGACGGTTCCTTAAAAATCATACAACATGTAAAACAATACTTACGTTATCGCCGGAAAGGAGTGGATCGTTATGGCGGAAAAGAAGGGTAGTAAGGACGCGGGGGTTCCGCCGAAAGAACTGGAAAAAGCAAAAGGCGGGGGGCCCGAAAAAAAGTCTTTCATGAAACGGTTTGGCATGCCCCTTGCCATACTTGTGTTTTTAGCGGTGATGCTGCTTCCGACACCGGCCGGACTGCTGCCGGCAGGCCACCGTATGCTGGCGATACTTTGCTTTGCGGTGGTAATCTGGATCACGGAGGCCGTTACCTATCCGGTAAGCGCTACGGTCATCGCTTCCCTGATGCTTCTTACCCTGGGCACGGCGCCATCCCTGAAACCGGTAGCTGCTGCTGCGGGAAAAACCATCGGGTTCGGCCAGGCCATTACCATGACATTCAGCGGGTTGAGCGCAGGCGGTACGATACTGGTAGGCGCGGCCATGTTCCTGGCGGCGGCCATGACAAGTACCGGGCTTGACAAGCGCATTGCGCTGACCATTCTGTCCAAGGTTGGCCCGAAGACAAACCGCATCGTGGCGGGTATGATCTTTGTAGGATTCGTGCTGGCGTTTTTCGTGCCCAGCACTACGGCCCGGGTAGGTTGTATCCTCCCAATTGTGCTGGGAATCATTGCGGCCTTCAATCTGCCGCTGCAAAGTCGTTTCTCTGCGCTCCTTATGGTGGCCACGGTGCATGCCGCCAGTATCTGGAACATCGGTATTAAGACTGCGGCGGCGCAGAATATGGTGGCGCTGGGCTTTATTGAAAAGGAACTGGGCGGGGGCATCACCTGGCTGCACTGGTTCATTGTGGCTGCTCCTTACGCGGTGGTCATGTCCGTCGTCCTCTATTTCCTCTGCATCAAGTTGTTGCCTGCCGAAATGAGCGAAGTGGAAGGCGGCGACGCCACGGTGAAGAAAGCCATGGCTGAACTGGGGCCTATGCGCGCCCCGGAAAAGAAGCTCCTGGCTATCTCCCTGTTGCTGCTTCTCTGCTGGGTCACGGAAAAAACCGTGCACCCGATTTCCACTACGGCTTCCACGGTAATAGCCATTACGCTGATGTTTATGCCGGGCATTGAGATCATGACCTGGAAGGACGCCCAGGCGAAGGTTTCCTGGGGCACGCTGGTGCTGTTCGGTATCGGTATCAGCATGGGTTCGGCCCTTTTGAGCACCAAGGCGGCCATGTGGCTGGCTGAATGGCTGGTGCAGACCCTTGGCCTTGCCAGTATGGAGGTGTTCGCGGTCTTCGCTATCCTGGCGGCTTTCCTGATCATTGTGCATCTGGGCTTTGCCAGCGCTACGGCGGTGGCTTCCTCCATGATCCCTATCATGATCGCGGTGCTGAAGAGCCTGAATCTTTCGGAAGGCGTGGTAGAAGGAATGAACATGATCGACATTACTATGCTGCTCCAGTTTGTGGTGAGCTTCGGTTTCGTGCTGCCGGTGAATTCGCCCCAGGGAATCCTTGCCTATGCTACCGAAACCTTTACCGCCAAAGACTGCATGAAGGTCGGTATCCCTGTTACCATAATCGGTTATATTTTGCTGCTGGTATTTGCCAAGACATACTGGGCGGTACTGGGGATCTTTTGAGTTTAATCTTTATGAGTTACAAAACATATTGAAACTGCGCGATGACAGAATCGCGGGAATACAGGAAATAAAACAACTATCTTAACAAGGAGGGAACCACATTGAAAATTCATGAGTACCAGGCAAAACAGATCATGAAGATGTACGGCATCAACGTGCCCAACGGCAGCCCGGCTTTCAGCCCGGAAGAAGCGGCCCGTATCGCCAAGGACTTTGACGCGCCGATTGCCGTAGTGAAAGCCCAGATCCACGCAGGCGGCCGGGGCAAGGCAGGCGGCGTGAAACTGGCTCACAACATTGATGAAGTGAAATACTATGCATCCCAGATCCTGGGTAAAATTCTGGTGACCCACCAGACCGGGCCGGAAGGCAAGATGGTAAACCGTCTGCTCATTGAAGAGGGTTGCAACATTGAAAAAGAGTATTACTTAGGATTTGTCATCGACCGTGATTCCGCCCAGATCGTCATGATGGGCAGCGCGGAAGGCGGCATGGAGATTGAAAAGGTGGCGGCGGAGATGCCGGACCGTATCTTTAAGGAATATATTGATCCCACCATCGGTCTGATGCCTTTCCAGACGAAACGCATGGCTTACAATCTGAAATTTAAGGATAAAGTAATTGCCAAGGCGCAAAAATGCATGACGGATCTGTACAATTTGTTTGTGGAAAAAGACTGCACCCTGGCGGAATGCAACCCGCTGGTAGTGACGGCGGACAATAAAGTCATGGCCCTGGACGGCAAGCTGCAGTTCGACGACGCGGCGATTTTCCGCCATCCGGAAATTGAAGCCATGCGGGATGAGGCCGAAGAGGACCCGAAAGAGGTAGCGGCGTCCAAGGCATCCCTGTCTTATGTAAACCTGGGCGGCGACGTGGCCTGCATGGTAAATGGCGCGGGCCTGGCCATGGCCACGGTGGATATCATCAAATTCTACGGCGGGGAGCCGGCCAACTTCCTGGACGTAGGCGGTGACAGTACGGTAGAAAAGATCGCGGAAGCCTTCCGCATTATGCAGAGTGACGACCAGGTACACAGCGTATTCGTCAACATCTTCGGCGGCATCAACAAATGCGACGTCATCGCCGGCGGAATTGTGGAAGCGGCGAAACAGGTGGGCCTCCGGGTTCCGGTCATCGCCCGCCTGGACGGAACCAACGTGGAGGAAGGACGCCGTATCCTGAAAGAAGCCAACCTGCCTATGGTTCACATGGCGCCCAAGATGGAAGAAGGCGCCGAACTGGCGGTTAAGCTGGCAAAGGAACTGAAAGCGAAGAAAGCGGAAGGGAAGGAGGCGTAATCACATGTCAGTATTTGTAAATAAGGATACAAAGGTTATCGTACAGGGTATTACGGGCCGTCAGGCTACGTTCCATACGAAGATTGCGCTGGATTATGGCACCAACATTGTAGCGGGCGTGGCCCCCGGCAAGGCCGGCACGAAAGTTCTTGGTATGATTCCCGTATTCAACACCGTAAGCGAAGCGAAGGAAGCTACCGGCGCTAACGCCTCTGTCATCTATGTTCCCGCCCGTTTCGCGGCGGATGCCATCTGCGAAGCCATTGACGCGGAACTGGATTTCGTGTGCTGCATCACCGAACATATCCCGGTACAGGACATGGTAAAGGTACGGGCGTACCTGAAAGGGAAGAAGACCCGTCTGTTAGGACCCAACTGCCCCGGTATCCTGACGGTAGACGAATGCCGTCTGGGCCTGCTGCCTACTTATATTCATAAGAAAGGCCATGTAGGCGTAATCAGCCGTTCCGGTACCTTAACCTATGAAGCAACGTACCAGCTGACCATGGCAGGCATTGGCCAGACCACCTGCGTAGGTTTGGGCGGCGATCCGGTCAAGGGTATGGACTTTATCGAAGCGCTGGAAGCCTTCAATAATGACGATGATACCCTGGCCATCATCATGATCGGCGAGATCGGCGGCACGGCGGAAGAAGAAGCGGCGGAGTGGATCAAGGCCAACATGAAGAAACCGGTTATCGGTTTCATCAGCGGGCGTCAGGCGCCTCCGGGCAAACGGATGGGTCATGCGGGCGCCATCATCAGCGGCGGCAAGGGTACTGCCGACGACAAGATTAAAGCCCTGAACGCGGCGGGCATTGAAGTAGCGGACACCGTAGCCCACATCGGCGAGACCGCAGTGCGCGTATTGAAAAAAGCCGGCCTGTATGATAAGTGCTACGACTGCCATTGCTGGGATGACAAATAGTATTTAAGACGGTGTGAACCGGCTCGTTTTGACGAGTCCGGTTCACATTTCAGAAAAACAAGGACCACTGATAATTTGTCTGCCCGCTTGCCGGGCGCACAAACTCGTTTAATCAGTGTTTCCATAAAATAGATTGAAAACGTCGTTATCACTGAGGAGGTTACATCGTGCTGAAACTGGTTACCAAACGTTGTAAAGGCTGCGGCATCTGTGTGAACTTCTGCCCTAAAAAGGTATTGGAAGTTACCGAGGTCGGAAAATGCGCCATCATCAAAGACAAGGAAAAAGACTGCATCAGCTGCGGACAGTGTGAGATGCGCTGCCCCGATTACGCGATTTTTGTGGAAAAGTAAAGGAGTGAGAGTATGTCCAGAGTATTACTGTTGCAAGGCAACCAGGCAGTAGTAGAAGGCGCTATCGCGGCCGGCGTGAAGTTCTACGGCGGCTATCCCATCACCCCTTCTACGGAAATTGCCGAGCAGTTAGCAGCCCGCCTGCCCCAGGTTGGCGGCAAGTTTATGCAGACGGAAGATGAGATCGCCGGTCTGGGCGCTGCCATCGGCGCCTCCATGGGCGGCAAGAAATCCATGACTGCCACCAGCGGCCCCGGTTTCTCCTTAAAGCAGGAAATGTTAGGCCTGGCCTGCATTTCGGAAATCCCCGTCACCATCGTAGATGTACAGCGGGTAGGCCCGGCCACCGGCCAGCCCACCAGCCCTTCCCAGGGCGAGGTCATGATGACCCGCTGGGGCACCCACGGCGACCACTGGGTCATCGTGGTATCCCCCTCCAGCGTGCCGGAATGCTTCTGGCTCACCATCCGTGCCGTGAACCTGGCGGAGAAATACCGGGTGCCGGTTATCATCCTCATGGACGAAGTCATCGGCCACATGCGGGAGAAGATCGAACTGCCAGACGATTACAGCACGGTAGAA
>JAFZIG010000130.1 GCA_017554485.1 Acidaminococcaceae bacterium
AAAGCGGACCGCCGACCGCCTATCCCGGGAGGCTGGGACCTGACGGTGGAAGAATTTGAGCCGGAGACCCGCATTATCCCGTTAAATACGGATAAAGACGGCGTAGTAAACCGTTTTGTCCTGAAGATGGTGGAAGAATTTGAAAAAGAAGGCCTGGAAATGAAACTGGCCGACAAGTGGTACGACTCTTACGGCTATGTGCTGCGCGACCTGAGCGTAACCGGACATCCGCTGCTGATCAATAACTTTGAAGATATTATTGAAAATATGCGGTAATCGTTTATAATTATGAAAAAGCGCGGCTTTTATCAGGCGGCGCTTTTATTTTTTATTAATTTGTGGTAAACTATCCGTAATATTATTTCAGAGTGCCAAAATAAGAATATTGAGGGGTTTTGATTATGGGTTCACAATTATTTTATATTATGGCGACCATCGCGTTTTATCTCATTTTCGTTTTGCTGATCGGGTTTTATTATGCAAAGAAAAATGAGTCGGCTTCCGATTTCTATTTAGGCGGCCGGAAACTGGGACCTTTTGTAACGGCCATGAGCGCGGAAGCTTCGGACATGTCCAGCTGGCTGCTGATGGGCCTGCCGGGTGTGGCGTATCTGTGCGGCTCGGCGGATGTGGCCTGGACCAGTATCGGCCTGGCCTTGGGCACCTACCTGAACTGGCTGTTTGTGGCCAAGCGGCTGCGGGTGTACACCCGGATCACAGATTCCTTCACGCTGCCCCAGTTCTTTTCTGCCCGGTTCCACGATAACCGCCATATCCTGACGGCTTTCGCGGCGGCCATTATCGTAATTTTCTTCATTCCGTATACCGCTTCCGGCTTTGCGGCCTGCGGCAAGCTGTTCAACTCCCTGTTCGGCGCGGATTACATGACGGCCATGGTCATTTCGGCCATCGTCATCGTCTCCTATACGGCGGCAGGCGGTTTCCTGGCAGCTTCTACTACGGACTTTGTCCAGAGCATCATCATGACCTTCGCGCTGCTGTTCGTGCTGCTGTATTCGGTGGGAACGGTAGGCGGCGTGGACGCAGTGCTGGCCAACGCCAAAGCATTGCCCGGCTACCTGTCCCTGACGGAAACCTATGTGGTGAAGACCCACAGCGCGGCGCCTTATACGTTCCTGACCATCGTTTCCACCATGGCCTGGGGCCTTGGCTATTTCGGCATGCCTCATATCCTGCTCCGCTTTATGGCCATTGAAGACAAGAACAAGCTGGCCATGTCCCGGCGGGTTGCTTCCGTCTGGGTGGTCATCGCCATGGCCATCGCGGTTGCCATCGGCATCGTGGGCAAGACCATGACCGACGCCGGCATGGTGAAAAACCTGACAGGCGCCAATTCGGAAACCATCATCATCCAGATCGCCAATACCATCGCGGAACACGGAGTCGTGATGGCCATCGGGGCGGGCCTGGTTCTGGCGGGCATTTTGGCAAGTACCATGTCCACGGCGGACTCCCAGCTGCTGGCGGCAGCTTCCAGCGTCAGCCAGGATATCATGCAGGGGACTATGCGGGCCAATTCGGATAAAAAGGCCATGAGCCAGAGGCAGAGCATGTTTGCCGCCCGGATCACGGTTATCATCATTGCCATTCTCGCGGTGATTATCGCCCGGGATCCCAACAGTTCCGTATTTAAGATCGTAGCCTTTTCCTGGGCGGGCTTCGGCGCTTCCTTCGGGCCTCTGGTGCTGGCGTCCCTGTTCTGGAAACGGGTCACCTTTGAAGGAGCGCTGTCCGGTATGGTGGCCGGCGGCGTCATGATCTTCGTCTGGAAGTTTTTGGTTGCGCCCATGGGCGGCGTGTTCGGCATCTACGAACTGCTGCCGGCGTTTTTGGTGAGCCTGGTCGTTTTGGTAGGGGTCAGCCTGATGACCACGCCGGACGAAGAAGTTGTGAAAGAATTTGAGGAGATGGAACGCTCCCTGTAAATTCTTAATTTTATAGGATTTTAAAACTGTCATCGGGACATGCTCTTTGCGTATGGCCCGTGACAGTTTTTAATGTAATGCCGGAGGTTGCATGCAGCAGGCAAAGATTACGGTGTCAGGCGTTTCCCGTAACAGTGAGGGCGTGTCCCGGCTGGAAACGGTAAACACGGGAACCTTTACGGAAAAGAACGGGTACTGCTATGCTCGGTATGAAGAGACAGAAGCTTCCGGCATGGCGGGAACCGTAACGACCCTTAAATGGAATGCAACCCAGGTTTCCCTGATCCGCCACGGGGCTTATGAAATGCACCAGGAGTTTACGGAGGGCGGTACCTATGCCGGCGATTACCGGACGCCCTACCTGATGATTCCGCTGGAAACGAAAACGAAGAAGGTGCGCATAAAAAAACTGCCCTGGGGCTGGAAGCTGCAGATGGAATACGAACTGGCCTATGCGGCGGCGGACCTGAACCGGATCACGACGACGATAGTGATAGATTTGCGTTAAGGCAGTTAACGCTGCTTTTAAGAAGCAATAGCTTTGGATTTATACTTTGAAAATGGTTGTTAGAGACAGATGTAACTGAAATTGGAGGAGACAGGCGTGGACATTAAATCCGTATTGACGGAAGCCATTATAAAAACAGCAAAAGCAGCCATTACGGCCGGTGTGGTCAAAGATGGTATTTTGCCGGAGGTGCTGCTGGAAATACCTCCGAAAAAAGAGTTCGGCGATTTCGCCACCAACTTTGCCATGCAGTCGGCCCGGGCCCTGCGCTGCAATCCCCGGATGCTGGCACAGTACATTGTGGAGAACCTGGATTGTTCCTTTGTTAAGAAAGCGGAGATCGCAGGTCCCGGCTTCATCAACTTTTACCTGGACCCGGACTGGGTCTATGATATGCTGGCCCAAATCGTGGAAGCCGGGGAAAACTACGGAAACCTTCCCAAAGCTTCCGGGGAAAAGATACAGCTGGAATATGTCAGCGCCAACCCCACGGGGCCGTTGCACGTAGGGCACGGCCGGGGCGCCGCGGTAGGCAGCGCGTTGGCCAACCTGCTGAAAGCGGCAGGCTATGACGTGGAGCAGGAGTACTATATCAACGACGCGGGTAACCAGATGAACAACTTGGCCCGGTCTGTGAACGCCCGCTATCTGGAATTGCTGGGGCAGGCCTGCGAATTCCCGGAAGACGGGTATCACGGTCACGATATCATTGACACGGCACAGCGCATCATCAACAAATACGGGGACCGCTTCCTGCAGATGGACGAGGCGGCCCGGCTGGAAGAGTTCAAGACCATCGCCTACCAGGAAAAGCTGGCGGCGCTGAAGGAGGACCTGGAACGCTTCAATGTGCGTTATGACGTGTGGTTCAGTGAAAAGATGCTGCATGAAAACAATAAAATAAAGGAATCCTGTGACATGCTGCTGGCCAAGGGTTACATGTATGAGAAGGACGGTGCCCTTTGGCTGAAGTCCACGGCTTTCGGCGACGACAAGGACCGGGTGGTGATCCGGGACAACGGCGTGCCCACGTATTTCGCGGCGGACATCGCCTACCATGCCAATAAATTCGGCCGGGGCTTTGACCGGGTCATCAACCTGTGGGGCGCAGACCATCACGGGTACATCGCCCGGATGAAAGCTGCCATGCAGTGCATGGGATATCGGCCGGAGCAGCTGGAAATTTTGATTTTGCAGATGGTTCGTCTGCTGCGTGACGGTCAGGAAGTGAAAATGTCCAAGCGGACCGGCCAGAGCGTGACGCTGAACGAGCTCATTGACGAAGTGGGCACGGACGCGGCCCGGTTCTTCTTTGTGATGCGTTCCATCGACAGCCAGCTGGATTTCGATCTGGATCTGGCCAAAAAGAAGTCCAACGACAACCCGGTGTTCTATGTGCAGTATGCCCACGCCAGGATCTGCAGCATCCTGCGGCAGGTGGCGGAAGCGGGCATTACCGTGCAGGGAAAAGGCAATTATAAACTGCTGACGGAACCGGTGGAAGTAGATCTGATCAAAAAGCTGGGCGAATATCCGGAGATGCTGGCAGAGGCGGCCAAAGAGCGGGCGGTGCAGCATGTGGCCCACTATGTGTACGACCTGGCCGGACTGTTCCATTCCGCCTACAACCAGTGCCGGATCCTGGGCGTCAACCCGGAACTGCAGCAGGCAAGGCTGGCCATGGTCATGGCGGTAGGCCATGTGGTGCGGCACGCATTGTCCGTTTTGGGCGTATCCGCCCCGGAAAAAATGTAACATACTGCGGGGAAATCTGTGTGCATTTCACAGATTTTGCAAGACAGTAAAAATAGGCTTGAGTTTCCTCTGTTTTGTTTTTATAATATTGTTAGTAATATATTATTCTTGGGAACGGTTCGTGGTTAAAACGTTTTGAAAAACGACACGAGTCAGAAGGGACGGGTACAGTTAAATGGCAACCAAGTATATTTTTGTAACAGGCGGGGTGGTTTCCTCTCTGGGCAAAGGCATTACGGCAGCTTCCCTGGGGCGTCTGCTGAAGAGCCGGGGCTATAAGGTAACGGTGCAGAAGTTTGATCCCTACATCAATATCGATCCGGGAACCATGAGCCCGTACCAGCACGGCGAAGTGTTCGTGACGGACGACGGCGCGGAAACGGACCTGGACCTGGGCCATTATGAACGCTTTATCGATATCAACCTGTCCAAGAGTTCCAATGTGACCACGGGAAAGATTTACCAGTCTGTCATTACCAAAGAACGCAGGGGCGATTACCTGGGCGGCACGGTGCAGGTCATTCCCCATATTACCAACGAGATCAAGTCCCGGGTATTCCGGGTGGGCAATAATGAGAACGCGGATTTCGTCATCACCGAGATCGGCGGCACCGTAGGCGATATTGAAAGCCTGCCCTTCCTGGAAGCCATCCGCCAGGTGAAAAAAGACGTGGGCAAAAACGACGTGCTCTATATCCATGTGACACTTGTGCCCTATATCGGCGCGGCGGGCGAGCTGAAGACGAAACCCACCCAGCACAGCGTCAAGGAACTGCGCAGCATTGGTATTACACCGGATATCCTGGTCTGCCGCAGCGAGCATCCTATGTCGGAGGATATGATCGCCAAGCTGGCCATGTTCTGCGACGTGGATAAAGAAGCGGTCATCCAGAACCTGACGGCCAAGAGCATTTACGAAGTGCCCGAACTGCTGGAAAAACAGCACATGGACGACATTGTGCTGAAAAAGCTGGATATGCCGCTGAAGGAGAAAGACATGTCCGGCTGGCATGATATGGTGGCCCGCATCCTGAAGCATTACGACCGCAAGGTGACCATTGCGGTGGCTGGCAAATATGTGGAACTGCAGGATGCCTATATCAGTATCACGGAGTCCCTCAAGCATGCGGCGTTGCATAATGAAGCGGAGCTGGATATCCGCTGGGTGAACGCGGAGAAAATAGAAGCTCTGGGTACAAATCTGGATAAAGTCTTTGAAGGCGTGGACGGCATCCTGGTTCCCGGCGGTTTTGGCGACCGGGGGATAGAAGGCAAGATTTCTGCCGTGCAGTATGCCCGGGAACATAAAATCCCCTTCTTTGGTATCTGTCTGGGCATGCAGTGCGCTGTCATCGAGTTTGCCCGGAATGTCTGCGGTTTACAGGATGCCAACAGCAGTGAGTTCAAGGCGGGTGTTCCGGCTGTCATCGACCTGATGCCGGATCAGGTGGATATTGAGGACAAAGGCGGAACCATGCGTCTGGGCCTGTATCCCTGCAAGGTGTACTCCGGCACCCTGACAGAAAAAGCCTACGGCCAGCCTCTCCTGTATGAACGCCACCGTCACCGTTACGAGTTCAATAATGAGTACCGGGATGTTCTGACCAAGAATGGTCTGGTGCTGGGCGGCATTTCACCGGACAACCGCCTGGTGGAAATCGTGGAACTGTCCCAGAGCGAGCACCCTTGGTTCCTGGGCTGCCAGTTCCATCCGGAATTCAAGTCCCGTCCCACCAAGGCGCATCCGCTGTTCCGCGACTTTATCGCGGCGGCGCTGGCGTACGGGAAATAAATAAATTTAACCCTCACTCTGAAAACGGTTTTGGAGTGAGGGTGTTTCTATATAAAAAAACAGTATTTTGCTTGCATCAGAGATGAAGAAATGGGACAAAAAATTGGACATAAAAAAGTAATTTATAAGGGGTGAGACGTAATGAGTAAAACTTTTCGTAAATTGTATTTTACGGTCTTGACGCTGCTGGTTACCCTGATGATTCCGCTAGTTGTATTTGCTGCTGGCAAGGACATCATCATCCTGCACACCAATGATATACATTGCGGTGTCAATGATAATCTGGGAATCGATAAAGTAGCCCGTTACAAAAAAGAATTAAAGAAGCAGGGGTATCCGGTAGTATTGGTAGATGCCGGTGACGCAATTCAGGGCGCGCCTATAGGCAAACTATCTGACGGTGCGTCAATTATTAAGATCTTGAATGCTGCAGGCTATGATTTTGCGATTCCCGGGAACCATGAATTTGACTATGGTATGGATCGCTTCTTGCAACTGGCGGGAAAACTGAAATGCGGTTACTATTCTTCTAATTTTATTAATGTGAAAGACCGCAAGTTAGTTTTGAAACCTTATAAAATCATGAGCCTGGGAGAAAAGAAAATTGCCTTTGTGGGCGTGACTACTCCGGAAACGCTGGTAACGTCTACCCCAAAATTCTTCCAGGATAATAACGGAAAGTTTGTTTACGGTTTTTCGGAAGACCAGAACGGCGAAAAGGTCTACAGGGCCGTACAGAGAGCGGTAAATAATGCCCGCAAAGACGGCGCGGATTATGTGTTCGTCGTAGGACATTTGGGTACGAACGGTTCTATTCCGTACTGGACCAGCGGTGCTATGGCAGCCAATACGTATAACGTGGATGCGTTTATCGACGGGCATTCCCATGAGCAATATATTCCGCCTCACAAGGTTGTGAACAAAGTGGGGAAAGAGGTGCTGGTTGCCCAGACGGGAACTAAGCTTGAGACCGTTGGCAAGATGACCATCAATGAGGACGGGGCTATTACTTCGGTTTTGGTAAAAGACCTGAAAAATGCGGATCTTAAAGTTACCAAAGTGGTAGCAAAAGAAAATAAAAAATTTGACGCAATTTTAAATCAGCCGGCAGGCGAAACACTGGTGGACCTTACTATTAATGATCCGAAGACCGGAAAGCGCCGGGTCCGTAACAGCGAAACCAACCTGGGCGACTTTGTAACCGACGCGTACCGGACTGTCCTGAATATTGACATTGCTTTGGAAAACGGCGGTTCTATCCGTGAAACCATAAAGAAGGGCGTGTTTACTTATAACGACCTGCTGGCCGCTTTTCCGTATGGCAATATGTGCACGGTAGTGGAAGCTACGGGACAGCAGATTGTGGATGCCCTGGAAGTGGGTGCTTCCAATTATCCGGGTGAACATGGCGGTTTTATGCAGGTGTCTGGCATGACTTATACTATCGATTCCTCTGTTCCTTCGGGAGTAGTATTGGATGCCAAGGGCTGCTTTATGGAAGTAAAAGGCGAACGCCGTGTGAAAGATGTGAAGGTCGGTGGCAAACCCATAGATTTGAATGGAAAGTATACAGTTGGCGGTTCTAATTATATTTTGAAGGATGGCGGCAACGGTCTGGTGATGTTTAAGCAGAGCAAACTGCTGAAAGACGCTGTCATGACCGATATAGATGCCATTATGGAATATGCGCAGAACCACCTGAACGCAAAAGTAAAAGATGGTTATGAAAATCCTTATGGGACAGGCCGTATCATTATTAAATAGTAGAAGTCATGGCCTTGCCCCGGCTTTTATTCATTCGTTTAAGTCAGTAATTATCTCTTTTCATGAAAAAACGCTTACTGGAACGTCTGGCTGCGGTAAAGGAGTTGCAGGCTGCGGCGGCGTTGTATAAAAACAAAAAAGGCTGTGTACTGTCAGGGCTGGACGGAACCGTCAAAGCCTTGTATTTGTGCGCCCTGAAAGAGGCAGTGAAGGCCAACACGTTGGTGTTGCTGGTGCCCGGCCGCGACGCGGTACGGGAATACCGGCAGACGCTGGGCTATCTGTATCCGGAATTGCCGATGCAGGAGTTTTATCCCACGAACCTGCCCCGTGTACAGGCGGACAGCCGCAATCTGGAGATTCAGGCTGGCCGGGCGGCGGCTCTGCGCCTGATTACCGGAGAAGAGAAAGGCGTAGTGTTTGTTACAGCAGAAGCGTTGCTGCAGAAGCAGGCCCGGCCTTCCGGATTATCCCGGAACAGTATGGAAATCTCTGTCGGCATGACGCTGGAGCAGGAACGTTTTATTGAAAAACTGGCCGCTATGGGCTATGAGCGCACCGATGAAGTGGATACCATCGGTCAGTTTTCGGTGCGCGGCGGCATCATCGATGTGTTTCCCCTGAACAGCGGGAACCCCGTTCGTGTTGAGTGGTTTGATGCGGATGTAGATGGAATCCGCTATTTTGATATTGAAACCAAACGCTCGCTGGAAAGTGCGGAAACGCTGAAGATTGCTCCCTTGCAGATGCAGACGGAAGAAATATTTGACGCTTATATAAGGGATTACGGGACTGCAGGAACGTTATTTGTGCTGGATGAACCGTCGCAACTGAAGGAGTCACTGGAGCATCTCTACAAAGAAGGGCAGACATATAAGGATGAACTTTGGGACCCGGAAGAAATCCGGGTTATGGAAGAGAAACAGCCGGATATTGCGGTTTCCGCGCTGGATACCAGCTGCTTTACCGGTTTTACGCATATGCAGGTGCCGGTGCGCCGGGTCACTTCCTATAACCGCAGTATCGACCGTCTGGTTGAAGACCTGCAGAACCTGCTGGCGGAAGGAATCCAGCCTTATATCATGATGAGTACTGTGCTGAAAGCCCGGGGTATTACGGAGAGCCTGCGGCAGCGTGGGATTCCCTCGGTCTGCCTGACAGACGCGCCGGAAGATGCCTGTAAAGTCAATGTCGGTTTCGGGGAACTGTTCAGCGGTTTTCGGTTTTGGAATGAATCCTGGTTGTTGCTGACGGAGAATGATATTTACGGACTGCAGCGGCGCCGCCGTTTTAAATCAAAACACAAGGGCGCGCAGTTACAATACTTTACCGATATTAAGGGCGGCGATTATGTGGTGCATGATGTGCATGGCATCGGCCGTTATATCGGTGTGGAAAATATGCTGGTGGATGGCCTGCACCGGGACTATCTGCTGCTGCAGTATGCGGGCAGTGACCGCCTTTTTGTGCCGGTAGACCAGGTTGGCATGCTGCACAAGTATGTGGGCAGCGAAGGCATTACGCCGAAACTGTCCAAAATGGGCGGCGCCGACTGGAAGCGGATGAAGACCAAAGCATCTACGGCCATTACTCAGCTGGCGGAGGAACTGATCCGCCTCTATGCCCTGCGGAAGATTACCAACGGATATGCCTATGGGCCGGATACGGATCTGCAGCGTGAATTTGAGGAACGCTTCCCCTTTGAGGAGACGCCGGACCAACTGAAAGCTATCGCCGAAATTAAGGCGGATATGGAAAAACCGATACCCATGGACCGTCTGCTTTGCGGCGACGTAGGTTACGGCAAAACGGAGGTGGCTCTGCGGGCAGCCTTTAAAGCAGTCATGGACGGGAAACAGGCGGCCATGCTCGTTCCCACGACGGTGCTGGCCCAGCAGCATCTGCTTACCTGCAGGGAGCGGCTGGAGCCCTTCGGGGTGCGGATTGCCATGGTCAGCCGGTTTGTTTCCGGCAAAGAAATTAACCGGACCCTGAAACAACTGGAGCAGGGTGATATTGATATCGTCATCGGGACCCACCGGCTGTTACAGGCTGATGTAATGTTCCATGACCTGGGGCTTCTCATTATAGATGAAGAACAGCGTTTCGGGGTGGCCCAGAAGGAAAAGATCAAGCAGTGGAAAAAGGGTATAGATGTGCTTTCCCTGTCTGCTACGCCTATTCCCCGTACATTGCACATGGCCCTGGTCAGTACCCGGGATATGAGTCTCATCGAGTCGCCGCCGGAAGACCGGCTGCCGGTAGAGACCTATGTGGCGGAATATGACGAGGGCATGATCAAGGAAGCGCTGGAGCGGGAACTGCGCCGGGGCGGACGGATCTATTACGTCCATAACCGCGTCAGCGGTCTGCCGCTTATTGCGGAACGGCTGCAAAAAATGGTTCCGGGCATCAATATCCGTATCGGCCACGGCCAGATGAGCGAAGACCGGCTGGAAGACGCCATGATGTCTTTCTATGAAGGCAGCTGTGACGTGCTGCTGTGTACTACTATTGTTGAAAACGGTCTGGACGTGCCTCTGGCCAATACGATCATCGTGGACGGGGCGGAGAATTTCGGCCTGTCCCAGTTGTACCAGATGCGGGGCAGGGTAGGCCGTTCCTCCCGCCTGGCCTATGCCTATTTTATGTATAAACGGAACAAATCCCTCAGTGAAGTGGCGGCCAAACGGCTGCAGGCCATCCGTGACTTTACGGAACTGGGGGCTGGGTTTAAGATTGCCATGCGGGACCTGGAGATCCGCGGGGCCGGCAATCTGCTGGGGCCTCAGCAGCACGGTTACATTGTCGGCATCGGTTTTGCCGCTTACTGCGACCTGTTAGAACAAACTATCAAACGGCTGAAGAACGGTTCCCTGAATGTGGAGCGGGAACCGGATCCGGTTTTGGAAATCCCGCTGAACGCCTATATCCCGGATTCCTATATTGCCAATCCCAGATATAAGCTGGAATTATACCGGCGGTTTGTGGACCTGACCTGGGGCGAGGAAGAGGAACTGATGGACGAGATCATTGACCGTTTCGGTACGCCTCCTGAAGAGGTGGAATTGTTATGGCGCCTGGCTAAAGTACGGGCGGTGTGCCGTAAGCTGAAAATCCTCCGGATAAATGTGCGGGCAGGGATGATCCGTGTTACTTTTGCCCGGCATTCAGAGGTAAACGGGGACGCGCTGGTAAAAATGGCGGAAAAGAACAGTCGTTATATGCAGCTGCTTCCGGGTGCTGAGAACGTGTTGCTGTTCCGTACTGCCAGACTGGAAATCGAGCCGTTGGAGTGGCTTGAAAAGAATCTGGTAAAACTGATACAATAAAAACGGAACGTAATTTTATTGCTGCAGTGATTATTTTTGCGATGGGAGTCATAAGAAGTGGGTAAGGATAAATTTCTGAAAGGGGCCCTGATCTTAACCGCTGCAGGGCTAATGGTTAAAGTCATCGGCTCGGTGAACCGCATCCTGCTTTCCCGCTTATTGGGGGGCGAGGGTATCGGTTTGTACCAGATGGCCTATCCTTTTTATCTTCTCATGCTTTCGATCTGCTCGGCCGGTGTGCCGGTGGCGGTCTCTATCATTGTAGCGGAAAAAGTGGCTAAAAACGATTACGCCCAGGCCCACCGGATTTTTAAGGTCACGCTGGGGCTGATGGCAGTGTTTGGTTTGTGTTTCGCGTTGATCCTCTACGGTCTGGCCGGTTATCTCGTAAGCAGCGGGTGGATTCGGGACAGCCGGGCTTATTTAGCGCTGGTGGTGTTAACGCCTGCCGTATTCTTTTCCAGTATCCTGGCCAGTTTCCGGGGTTATTTCCAGGGGTATCAGATGATGACGCCCCCGGCGGTTTCCCAGATCCTGGAACAGCTGGTGCGTGTGCTGGTCATGATCGGCCTGGCCTGGTTCCTGCTTCCGCGCGGGCTGGAATACGCGGCGGCCGGCGCGGCCTTTGGCGCGGTGCCGGGCGGACTGACGGGACTGGCGGTGCTCACCTGGTTTTACCGTAAGGCACGTAAAGAATGGAAGCAGAGAATTGATGAACAAATGGAAACCGTGGAAGAAAGCGTAGGTTCTATTGCCTGGCGGCTGATACGGCTGGCTATCCCGGTTTCCTGTGCCAACCTGCTGATACCGGTCACCAGCAGCATCGATATGTTATTGGTGCCGAACGGGCTGGGCAGGGCCGGCTTCGGTGTGGAAGCGGCTACTACTCTGTTCGGTTATCTCACCGGCATGGCCCAGCCGCTGCTGATGATGGCTGTCATACCCACCATGTCGCTGTCGGCAAGCCTGGTACCGGCAGTTTCGGAAGCCTGCACGCTGCAGCGTACGAATGAAATTTTAAGAAAAACAACATCTGCTTTAAAAATATGTATGCTTGTAGTCATTCCGGCATCTGTCGGAATGTGGATCCTGGCAGGCCCCATATCCGGTACATTGTACGGTACGATGAAAGCAGCGCCGGTAATCGCCCACCTGGCGCCGTCCATTGCCTTTCTGGGAATTTTTCAGGTTACTACGGGAGCCTTGCAGGGCATCGGTAAGACAGCGATTCCCATGTGGAACATGCTGTTCGGCGCCGTGGTAAAAGCGGCTGCGGTATGGCAGCTGACATCGGTTGCGGTGTTTCATATTCTGGGCGCGGCCTGGGCATCCAACCTGAATTTTGCTTTGGTGGCCCTGATCAATATCTTTTTCCTGTACCGTAACGGGATTCCGTTCCCTGTCCGGGACAGCCTGAAAATCCTGTTTGCTTCGCTGTGCATGGGCATGGCCGGAAAAGCGGTATCGGTATTCTTTATGGCTAAAGGCGGAATTGTTGCCGCTTTGCTCAGCGGCATGGCTGTATCCGTTTTGGTTTATGCGTTGGCGGTGGCGCTGCTGGGCTGCCTGACGCGGGAGGAAGCCGTGCAGCTTCCGCTAATCGGGAAATTTGTACGCAGGTTTTGGAATTAATGTGGTTCTCTCAATGGAATGGAGGCGTATTTATGGAACAGGACAATAAATCAGACCGTAGGGATAATAAAAAGAAGGGTACATTGACAATTGTCGGTCTGGGGCCGGGAGCGGCAGGCCATCTGTCTTTGGAAACGCTGCAGCTTCTGCAGGAGCGGTTTGTAATCCTGAGGACGGAGATTCATCCTACAGTTGCCGAATTAAAACGCCGGGGCATCTCCTATATTTCCTGTGATACCTGGTATGAAAAGGAAGCGACCTTTGAAGAGGTCTATGATAAAATATCCTCTTTTGTCATCGGACAGGCGAAAGAGAAAGACGTGGTATATGCGGTTCCCGGCAGCCCATTGGTAGCCGAGCGTACGGTTGCGCTGCTGCGGGAAAAAGCAAGGCAATGTAATATCCCTCTGACCGTTAAGCCGGCCATGAGTTTTTTGGATTTAGCGTATGTAGATTTGGGAATTGATCCCATTGACGGTCTGCGGATCATCGATGCCCAGGATTTTTCTGCTCTGGCAGATGCGGGGCAGTATCCTATGATGGTAACACAGGTCTATAATCAAATGGTAGCTTCCGATATGAAGCTGGCCCTGATGGATATCTTGCCGGACGAGACGGAAGTATATTTTCTCCGCAACCTGGGGATGAAAGAGGAAGAGTGCCGGAAGGTATTGCTCTTTGAGATTGACAGGCAGCCTGTGATCGATCACCTGACCAGCGTGTTCATTCCCTGTCAGCCGCAGGAAGTATTGCAGCCGTTGCCTGAGAATGAGCAAGAAGACGGTGACACAGATACTGAGAATGAAGCGGGTTACTGGAAGCGTTTCCCTCTGTTGAAGCACAAAACGGAGTTTGACGTGCGTCCTCTTGCCGATGTGATGCAGGTGCTGCGCGAGCCGGGAGGGTGTCCCTGGGATAGGGAACAGGATTTTACCACGATCCGGGCAAACCTGATCGAAGAGTGCTACGAGTTTCTGGAGGCTGTGGATGATAAAGATACCCATGGCATGGCGGAGGAACTGGGAGATATCCTGATGCAGGTGGTATTCCACGCCCGTATGGCAGAGGAAAAGGGGATGTTCACCCTGCAGGATGTGATTGACGGTGTGACGGATAAACTGATTGAACGGCACCCCCATGTGTTCGGGACGGTTCAGGTTGCCAACAGCGATGAAGTACTCACCAACTGGGAAGCCATCAAGCTGCAGGAAAAACCGGAACGGGAGCGGGTGTTGGACGGCATCTATAAAGGGCTGCCTTCCCTGCTGCGGGCCCATAAAATACAGAAACGGGTAGCCAAGGTGGGTTTTGACTGGACGGAGACCGAAGATGTAAAGAAGAAGGTGCTGGAAGAGTGGAAAGAATTTAATGAAGCGGCTGCCCTCCAGGATCAGGATGCCATGGAAAAAGAACTGGGCGATCTTTATTTTTCTATGGTCAACTTTGCCCGGCATCTGGGTCTGGAAAGCGAGACGGCGTTAAACCGCTGCAATAATCGTTTTGTAACGCGCTTTGAGCATGTAGAGGACAGGGTCGCGGAATCGGGGAATGACTGGAAAGAGTATTCACTGGAGGAACTGGACCGTTTTTGGGATGAGGCTAAAAAAAACGAAAATTAATGATTAAGTTTGCCGGATAACAAATGTCCGGCATTGCCTGACTTCTGTTTTTTTGTTATACTTAAGTGCAGCGGGTTTTCTGTGAGGAGAGTGAAGGCCATGGCAGCTCGCGAAGGTGAAAAGAAAAACCGCATAGCCAGGGATTTCCGCCGGGTCCTGATCGTCCTGGTCATCATTTTTGTGGCGATTTTAGGCCGGCAGGAATATAAGATTTACCAGATCCAGAAAGAAACGGAAGCTACCCAAAAACGGGTGGAAGAACTGCAAAAAGCACAGGCTGACCTGGAAGCGGAACGGAAGCGTTTATATGATCCCAAATATATTGAAAAGCTGGCACGGGAAGATCATAATTATGTGAAAAAAGATGAGGTTCCTATCTTTATAGTTAAGGATAAAGAAAAGCAAGGGGAAAAAACAAAAAAGGGTGCCCCGGAAGGCAAAAATGAAAAGCAGGGACAAGTAGAAAGTGCTGAAAATTAGCATTTTTATTGACACTGGTTCTTTTCTGGTGGTAAAATTATACAGTCTTATTTATACAGCAGGAGGATTTTTGGTTTTATGGCAATTGAAGTTGGAGCTGTCGTAGAAGGTGAAGTGACCGGCATTACTAATTTTGGCGCGTTTCTTCAGCTTCCCGAGGGAAAAGTCGGACTGATTCATATTTCCGAGGTATCCAATGTTTATGTAAAAGATGTGCATGACTTTTTAAAAGAGCATCAGAAGGTCAGGGCAAAGGTGCTGTCGATTGATGCCCGGGGAAAGATTGCGCTATCTTTGAAACAACTTGAAGAAAAGCCGGAAACTCCTGCCAAGCCTGCCAGGCCTAAAGAGGCGCCTGTTGTGGAAAAGCGGGCTCCCCGTCAGGCGGGTCCGTTGTCTTTTGAAGATAAATTATCCAAGTTTATGAAAGACAGTGACGACCGTCTGCTGGATTTGCGCAGAAACACGGAATCCAAACGCGGAGGCCGCGGTGCGAGCCGTGACCGGTAAAAGAACAGGCACTCAAAAAGGGTGCCTTTTTTGTTTTGCAGGCTTAGTTAGTCACAGATTCTGTTTTGTGCCGTAAGCTGAAGGGCGACGGAATATGGGATGGTCATGAAAGAAACAGTGTTGAATAAAGTGCCACGTATTTTACGGGAAAAGCTGGATATTACAAAATTTTATGTTGCGGCAGTCAGCGGCGGCGCTGATTCCCTGGCGTTGGCAGACGCGTTGCAGCGTTGCGGGTTCCGCTTTACCGTATGCCATGTGGAACATGGTATACGGGGAAAGGAAAGCCGGGAAGACGCTTCCTATGTAGAAGCGTTTTGCCGGCAGAGGGGCATGTCCTTTTGCTGCAAACGAGTTGATGCACAGGAGCTGCGGGAAAGGCAAAAGCTGTCCCTGGAAGATGCGGCGCGCCGGCTTCGCTATCAGGCCCTTTTCCAATGTGCGGAGGAAACGGGGACCGATTTTATCCTTACGGCGCACCAGAAGGACGATCAGGCGGAGACTTTTTTACTGCGGCTGCTGCGGGGTTCGGGAACGCGGGGCCTGGGAGCTATCCGGTTTCAGAGGGATATGATATTGCGTCCGCTCCTTTCTCTTTCGGCTGCTGAATTGCGGCAATACTGTACAGAGCGGAATATTACCTGGCGGGAGGACGCGACTAACGAAGACCTGCACTATGCCCGCAACCGGATTCGCAAAGAAGTGATCCCTATGTTGCAAGAACATTTTTCGCCTTCGGTTACGGATGTATTGTGCCGTACGGCAGATCATCTGCAAACTGACAGCATGTATCTGGAAGAACTGGCTGCAGCGGAATTCCAAAAAAGATGGATGATCCTCTCCGGAAACGGTTGCGGCGCGCTGCAGGTTGGAGATTGGAAAAATGTTCCTCCTGCGTTGCGTTTCAGGGTGTTGCGTCAGTTCTGGCACCGTGCGGGCGCAATGGAAGAACTGTCCGGGATAAACCTGGCTGATTTGGAGCAGTTGATAGATAATCATGCCAGCGGTAAAAAAATTTTACTGCCGGGCAGTTGGCAAGCATTGTATTCTTATGATAAACTATTATTATTCTCTGAAGATAAATTAAAAAGATTGCAGAATAACGGCAGTTGGAAATACGCTGTCAGTTTGGCGCAGCTTTCCGGAGAATTATCCGGTCATGGAACTGGGTTGCCGGAGATTCTTTTCCCGGATCACAGGATTGCACAGTTGCGTATTGTAAAAGACATGCCAGCCTACCGTTACCGGGCGCAGATGGTCTATCCGCTAAGCCAGTTGCGAAGACTGGGGGATACGCTGATGTTCCGGTACAGACAGGCAGGGGACAGGATATTTCCGTTAAAAGGGACAGGGCATAAAACCTTGAAAAAGTATCTTATAGAGTGCAAAGTGCCTGTGGAAGACAGGAACAGGCTGGTGGTTGCGGCGGTTGGGAATGAAATTGTTTGGATTCCCGATATTGCCAATGCCCGGTGGGAAAGGACACAAAGTGAATTTGAAGATCCGGTCTGGGATGTAGGCTGGTTATTTATAAGCATAAAATAAGGAAGGTGTTTTTTGTGCATGAAGATATTAAAGCCATTTTGATTACGGAAGAACAGATCAAACAAAGAGTTAAGGAACTGGGGGAACAGCTTTCCAGAGAGTATGCGGGGAAACGGGTGATCATTATCTGCCTGCTGAAAGGCGCGGCTTACTTTGCCTGTGACCTGAGCCGGGCCATGTCCATACCGGTGCGGATGGAATTCATGGTAGCGTCTTCCTATGGTGACAGCACTACCACTTCCGGCAGCGTTGCCGTGCGCCTTGATGTCAAGGATGACATTGCCGGCATGCATGTTTTGCTGGTTGATGATATCATTGATACAGGTCTGACCTTTGCGCGGGTTAAGACATTGCTTGAAACAAAGAAGCCCGCCTCCATAAAAACTGTGGCCATGTGCGATAAGGAAGACAGGCGGCAGAACGGCCTGGAAGCGGATTATGTAGGGTTCACTATTCCGGATGAATTTGTGGTGGGTTACGGTCTGGATTATGCGGGGGATTACCGGAATTTGCCCTTTATCGGCGTGCTGAAGCCTACGGTGTATGCCCGGGCTTAAATTGACAGACTTATCCTTTAAATTTGCGAATTTGATTAATTAGGAAAGGAGGAAACGTTTTTGTTAAAATTCTTTAAAAACGTTGCCTTTTATTTACTGATCGTGGTTGTGGCAATTTGGGTGATGGATCATTATTCTGCCGGCAGCACAAATAAGACAGATATCTCTTATACTGCTTTCATGAAGCATGTGCAGCAGGATGAGGTCAGGTCCGTCACGATCAGCGAGAATTCAATTACGGGGCTGTTAAAAGACGGCAAGACATTTACTACTGTTGCGCCCAACGATTCCACCCTGATTGCAACGCTGCGTTCCAGGGATGTGGAGATCAAGGCGGAACTGCCGCCCCAGACACCCTGGTGGGCAACATTGCTGAGTACACTGCTGCCCATGATCCTGATAGTGGGCCTGTGGTTTATGCTGATGAACCAGAGCAGCGGCGGCAGCCGGATGATGAACTTCGGCAAGAGCAACGCCCGCCGCTATGACGAAAGCAAAAACAAAATTACATTTAAAGATGTGGCCGGCGCAGATGAAGCCAAGCAGGAGCTGCAGGAAGTCGTAGAATTCTTAAAACATCCCCAGCGGTATAATGCGCTGGGCGCAAAGATTCCCAAAGGCGTGCTGCTGTACGGGCCTCCCGGTACGGGCAAGACCCTGCTGGCCCGGGCTGTGGCCGGTGAAGCCGGCGTACCGTTCTTTACGATTTCCGGTTCGGATTTTGTGGAAATGTTTGTGGGCGTCGGCGCTTCCCGTGTGCGGGATCTGTTCGACCAGGCCAAAAAGAACGCCCCCTGCATCGTGTTTATTGACGAAATCGACGCGGTAGGGCGTCAGCGCGGCGCCGGTGTAGGCGGCGGCCATGATGAAAGGGAACAGACGCTGAACCAGCTGCTGGTTGAAATGGACGGCTTCGGTATCAACGAAGGCATCATTATGATTGCGGCTACCAACCGTCCGGATATCCTGGACCATGCTTTATTGCGTCCGGGACGTTTTGACAGGCAGATTGTGGTGGACCGTCCTGACATGCGGGGGCGGGAAGCTATTTTGCATGTGCATGCCAAAGGTAAGCCCATGGCGCCGGATGTGGATATGGCAACCATTGCCAAGCAGACCACCGGCTTTACCGGAGCAGATCTGGCTAATCTGGTCAACGAAGCAGCACTGCTCACTGCCCGCCGCAATGTACCCATGATCGATATGAAAGCCATGAACGAAGCAGCGGAACGTGTCGTGATGGGACCGGAACGCCGCAGTCACCTGGTAAGCGAACCGGAGAAAAAACTGACGGCCTACCACGAAACAGGTCATACGCTGATCGGACTGCTGCATAATGACGTAAGTGTTGTACATAAGGTTACCATCATACCCCGTGGTCGTGCCGGCGGTTATACCATGAGCCTGCCCAAGGAGGACCGCAATTACCAGACAAAGTCAGAGATGCTGGATGAGTTGCAGATGCTTTTGGGCGGTCGCGTGGCGGAAGCCATTGTCCTTAAGGATATTTCCAGCGGGGCCAGCAGTGACCTGCAGCGGGCTACGGCACTGGCGCGGAAAATGGTCTGCCAGTACGGTATGAGCGACCGTCTGGGTTCCATGACTTTCGGCCATCCGGAAGAAGAAGTATTCCTGGGCAGGGACATTGCCCGTGAACGTTACAGTAATGAGGTAGCGGCTGTCATTGACGAAGAAGTACGCCGTCTGATGGATGAAGCCTATAAAGGCGCCGAAAAACTGTTGCTGGAGAATATGGATAAGCTGGTGCTGATTGCGGAAACCCTTATGCAGAAGGAAACGCTGGACGGGAAGCAGCTGCTGGAGCTTATGAACCAGGGATACCTGACGGAGGACGGCCCGGCCTTGACGGCGATGGAACAGCCTGTCGGTGATTTGGACTGACAGCGGCTTATCGTTATGACCCGTTTCAGAAATCATATAATGCGGAGGCGTTGCTATGCGTGCCAAAATTTTGGGGCTGCTGCGTGAAAGTATGCCGGAACCGGTTTCGGGAGAGGAAATATCTGCCAAGCTTGGGGTTTCCCGTACAGCGGTCTGGAAACATATCCAGTCATTAAAAAACACCGGGTACGATATTGAATCTGTGCCCAAGAAGGGATATATTTTGCACAAGTCGCCGGATCTGCTAAGCCCGGAAGAAATCGTCGCGCATCTGAAAACCAAATGGCTTGGGCATCATATCCACTATACGGTCCGGCTGGAGGATTCCACAAATAATGTTGGGAAGAAGCTGGCTGACCAGGGCTGTGCCGACGGTATGGCTGTGATCGCGGAAGAACAGACCCACGGCAAAGGGCGCCTGTCCCGGGGCTGGTTTTCGCCTATGGGGTACGGTGTCTGGTGCAGTGTGGTGCTGCGTCCGCCCTTCATGCCTTCGGAAGCTTCCAAATGCACGCTGCTGGCAGCGGTGGCCGTTATCAAGGCAATCAATAAATATAAAGGCGTTAATGCGAAGATCAAATGGCCCAATGATGTTCTGCTGGAAGGGAAAAAGATGGTGGGCATCCTGACGGAAATGAGCGCCGAATTTGGCAGGATCAACTATATCGTCATCGGAACGGGTATCAATACTAACGTGCCGAGGTCAATGATCCCTGATGAACTGAAAGAACTGGCTATTTCGGTGGCGGATGTGGCGCAGGAACCGATCCAGCGGGTACAGATACTGGCAGATTACCTGAAAAATCTGGAAGACCTGTATGAAATTGTCTTAAAAGAAGGGTTCGGGCCTGTGCTGGATGAGTGGCGTAAGTATTCGGATACCATAGGGCAGGCAGTTAAAGTCATTGCCCCGGATAAGACCTATTTCGGGATGGCAGTGGATATCGATGAGGAAGGCCTGCTGGTGGTCAAAAAAGAAGACGGTACACTGGAGAAGGTCATAGCAGGCGATGTTTCCATCCGTCCGGCTGCGGCCAAAGGAAAACGGTATTCCTGATACAAATACATTTGAGGATTCCTGTAGTATTATTGTGTGGGCTGTATGTATTATTCTGCTATTATTTTAAGCTGGTAAGGAGGGCAACTTATGTTACTGGTAATTGATGTAGGCAATACGAATACGGTAGCCGGTGTCTATGACGGAAAGAAGCTGGTAGATCACTGGCGTTTCTCGTCCGACCGTTCCAAGACCGCGGATGAATTCGGTATGTTTATGTCCAGTATGCTGGGTTTTGCCGGGTTAAAAAAGGAACTGATAACGGACATTATTATTTCCAGCGTGGTGCCACCGGTGCTGGTTCCTCTGTGCCATATGTGCGAGCGGTTTTTCGGTATTACGCCGATGGTGGTCGGCCAGGGGCTGAAAATCGGTCTGCAGTTGCGCTATGAGAACCCGAAAGAAATCGGTGCAGACCGGATCGTAAATGCTGTGGCGGCTTATGACAGATATGCCCATTTGAAAAAACCGATGATCATCATAGACCTTGGTACTGCCACGACATTCTGTGCCCTGCTGCCTACCGGAGAATACCTGGGCGGCGCGATTTGCCCCGGCATCGGTATTTCTTCGGAGGCCCTGTTCCAGCGGACTGCAAAACTGCCGCGCATCGAGCTGATCCCGCCGAAGAAAGCTATCTGCGGGAATACGGTAGACGCCATGCGTTCCGGTATCATGTTTGGCTATTACGGTTTGATCAAAGAAATTGTAGCGCGTATGAAAGAAGAACTGGGCGGTGACGCTTTGGTCATTGCGACCGGCGGCTTTGGCAATACCATGGCCCAGGGAACCGACTGCATTGACGAAGTAGACCAGATGCTGACCCTGGAAGGCCTGCGCCTTATTTTTGAAAAGAACAGGAAATAAACAGCAAAACCAATTACGGACGGGGAGGGCGTCTTTCCGTCCGTATTTTTATCTTGCGGGAACTATTATGAAAATAGGAAACATAAAATTAGATTCACCGGTGGCATTGGCGCCAATGGCAGGCATTAGCGATCTGCCGTACCGGGTCATCTGCCGAAAACTCGGCTGCGGGCTTACGGTATCAGAAATGGTCAGCGCTAAAGGCCTGTTATATAAAAATGAAAAAACCTTTGCCATGCTGCAGATTGATGAAGCAGAACGTCCCACGGCCATCCAGATGTTCGGCTCCGTTCCGGAAGAACTGGCAGAGGCAGCCAGGATTGTGGAAGCTAGGGGCGCGGATATCATAGACTTTAACATGGGGTGTCCTGTGCCAAAAGTGGTCAATAATGGGGAAGGCTCCGCTCTGATGAAAACTCCCGCGCTGGCAGGAAAAATTTTGGAAGCTATGGTCAAAGCTGTCCGGATTCCCGTAACGGTAAAGTTTCGTGCCGGCTGGGATGAGGCACAGCGGAACGCTGTGGAAATTGCCAGGATTGCCGAATCCTCAGGTGTTGCAGCGGTCGCTGTCCATGGCAGGACCCGGAACCAGTTCTATATGGGGAAAGCAGACTGGGACATCATCCGCCAGGTGAAAGAGGCTGTGCGGATACCTGTCTTTGGCAATGGGGATATTTTTTCCGCAGAGGACGGCTTGCGCATGCGCAAAGAGACAAATTGCGACGGACTGATGCTGGCCAGAGGAGCCTATGGAAATCCCTGGCTGTTTGCGCAATTGCGCGCGGCGTTGACCGGGTATAAAATCCCAGCAGCTACTGTTGAAGAAAAATTACAGATGATTATACAGCATGCAACGGCTTTGGTTGATTTTAAAGGGGAAAAGGTTGCCATACGGGAAATGCGCAGCCATGCTTCCGCTTATATTAAAGGGCTGCCCAGGGCTTCTGAATACAGGGAACGGTTTCATAAGATTGAAACATTGCGGGAAATGGTCGATTTGGTTAACAGTTACGGTGTGTTTTTAGAAAACAGGTAATTGTGTTATTTACTGCAATGTGATACAATACACTCTCGGAAAAAATATCTTTGCAGGTATGTTTGTATATGGACTCGGAAGAAATACAGAAATCTGAAAAAAAGAAAACCGTGATCAGCATCAGTATCGGTTCTTCCCAACGGGATGCCAAAGGCAGTCTCCTTTTAGGGGACACAGAGGTTATGCTGGAGAGAAAAGGTACGGACGGTGATATGGACAAGGCTGCCCGGTTGCTGCAATTTTATGACGGGAAAGTTGATGCAATGGGGCTGGGCGGAACGGATCTGTATCTGGTAGCTGGCGATCACCGGTATGTTTTTGCTGAATCTGAAAGATTGCTGAAGCAGGTCAGAAATACGCCGGTCCTGGATGGCAGCGGCTTGAAAAATACGTTGGAACGCATGGCGATCCGGTATCTGGCAGATAATCATATTGTTGAATTTAATCATAAACGTGTGTTGCTGGTATGCGCGGTGGACCGTTTCGGTATGGCGGAAGCGCTGTCAGAACAGAAGTGCCAGGTGCTGTTTGGCGATATTATTTACGGACTGGGCTGCAATATTCCAATCCGGAGCCTGGCAGCGCTGCAACGCTGGGCGGCGTTGCTCGTTCCCATTATCACAAGGCTTCCAATCAAATGGATGTATCCTACAGGGAAAAAACAGGATTCACATGTATACAGGCATCCCGAATATTTTACAGACAGCGACATCATTGCCGGTGATTTTCTGTTTATCAAACGGTTTATGCCGTCCCGTCTTGAGGGAAAAACGGTTATTACCAATACAGTTACGGCAGCAGACCGGCAGATGTTAAAAGCTGCCGGTGTTAAAACGCTGGTTACGACCACGCCATGTCTGCAGGGGCGGAGCTTTGGCACGAATGTGCTGGAAGCAGCAATCGTAGCGGCCTCTGGCAGCAAAACGGCGCTGCCTCCGGAAGAGTATGAAGAGTTTATTAAAAAGTATAATATTATGCCATCGATAGAGCGGTTTCAGTAAGGAGCAGGAAAGAATGGAGAAGTTTGCGTTTGTGCTGCATCCTCTTTCATTAGAGGATATGCAGATGGTATCGCCTGTTGTCAGGTATGTTCCTGATTTCCTGCTGGAACATATATTGAAAAAGAAGAATCCATTTTCCGTTTCGCACATTACCGGGGTAAAAAGTCCGTATGCGGAGGCGGAGGGCTGGTTTGTAGGCTGTCCACTGACGGCAAAACAGATGGTGGAACTGCCGGAAGAGTTTGTCATTGACCGGATAGTGGAAACCGGAAAGATCGCGGAAGAACTGGGGGCTAAAATTCTCGGGCTGGGGGCTTTCACTTCGATTGTCGGTGATGCCGGCGTTACCATAGCAAAACGCCTGAACATAGCTGTGACCTCCGGTAACAGCTATACCGTTGCGACGGCACTGGAAGGGACACGGGAAGCGGCCCGGCTCATGGGTAAAGACCTGCGGGAGGCGGAAGTGACTATCGTCGGGGCCAGCGGCTCGATCGGCTCGGCCTGTGCCCGTATACTGTCCCGTGAGGTGCGCCATATCAACCTGATTGCCCGACGTATCGGTCCTTTGGAGGAACTGGCACAGGAACTGAATGGACAGGGTGCGGCGACGTTTTCGGTGAGTTCGGATGTAAAATCGGGCCTGCATAAGGCGGATGTAGTCATCGCCGTGACCAGCGCGGTCGATTTTATCATTGACCCGGCTGATTTAAAATCCGGTGCCGTGGTCTGCGACGTGGCACGTCCCCGCAACGTATCCCGGAATGTATCGGCGCTGCGGAATGATGTGCTGGTCATCGAAGGCGGTGTGATCCATGTTCCCGGAGATGTGGACTTCCATTTTAACTTCGGTTTCCCGCCCAAAACCTGTTTTGCCTGCATGGCTGAAACTATGATACTTGCTTTGGAAGGAAGGTATGAAAACTTTACATTGGGAAGGAATCTGAACCCCGTCCAGATTGACACGATCTCTGCATTAGCCCGCAAGCACGGGTTTACTTTGGCCGGATTCCGTAATTTTGAACATGCGGTAACCCGTGAAATGATAGATAAAATTAGAAATAATGCCAACCTTTAAGGAAACACTGGATAGTGAGCCTGCTGATACAGTCGAACATGTATATGAGTTAGTTGGCATTTGCTTTCTATTTGACAAGGGTAATATAAAAATTTATAATATAAACTAACCGTTTTTATGTATCCCGGTATCAGTGTAAAGGCTGATACTTTTAATATGTTGTAACATTGGAGGAATGATCATGACATCAAAAGAGACAATCCTGACTGCCGAAGGTCTTGCTAAACTGGAGACTGAATTGGAGGAACTTCGTACTGTCAAGCGCCTGGAAAATGAAGAGCGGCTGCATGAAGCCATTGCCCATGGTGATTTAAGCGAAAACTCCGAATATGTTTCGGCAAAAGAAGAACAGGCCCGTATTGAAGGCCGTATCTTAGAACTGGAACAAATGGTAAACACGGCAAAGGTCATTGATAATACCAAAAAACGGAAAACAAAAGTTGAATTAGGCGCTACTGTTGATATTGAAGACATGAGTCCGGAATTTGAAGAAGACCGTCTGCAGTCTTACACAGTGGTGGGCACGACGGAAGCGGATCCTTTTGCGGGACGGATTTCCAACGAGTCCCCCATTGGCGCTGCTATCATGGGCAAAAAGGTTGGCATCGTGGTAACGGTACGTACGCCGGCAGGGGATCATCAGTATAAAATAGTTAAGATTAAATAGAATAACTAGGAGAAATAGAATGGCAGAAGACAAGAAAAACATCCAGGGCAAACAGGCTCCGGTCATGGACATCAATGAACAAATGCAGAACCGCATAGAGAAGATGCATAAGCTGGAAGAACGGGGCATCCGCCCTTTCGGGCACCGTTTTGACTGGACGCATCATACAAAAGAGATTTACGATAATGTGGAAAAGATGGAAGCGGACGGAACTGTGGTTAAGGCGGCAGGCCGTGTTATGGCGATCCGTGGCCACGGAAAAACCAGCTTTATTGATTTGCAGGACAGCACCGGGAAGATCCAGCTCTACACCCGGAAAGATGTTTTGGGCGAAAATAATTATTCCCTGATCAAGCTGATGGATATCGGCGATATCGTGGGCGTGACGGGTACTGTTTTCAAGACCCACATGGGCGAACCTTCCATCCGCGTGGAAAATCTGGAATTCCTGTCCAAGGCATTAAAACCGCTGCCGGAGAAATGGCACGGGCTGACCAATGTGGATCTGCGTTACCGGCAGCGTTATCTTGATTTGATTGTCAACCCGGAAGTACGGGATGTGTTCATCAAACGTACCCAGATCATTAAGAGCGTCCGTGAGATCCTGGACAAGGAAGGCTACCTGGAAGTGGAAACGCCGGTACTGAACACGATCTCCGGCGGCGCTACGGCCCGTCCTTTTATCACTTACCATAACGCGCTGGATATCCAGTTGTATCTGCGCATCGCTACGGAACTGAACCTGAAACGCCTGATCGTCGGCGGTCTGGAACGGGTTTATGAAATCGGTCGTATCTTCCGCAATGAAGGTATCGACATCAAACACAATCCGGAATTTACCAGCATAGAACTGTATCAGGCTTATGGCGATATGGATACTATGATGGATATTGCGGAAAAGATTGTAACAGAGACTGCGCAGAAAGTGCTGGGCACATTACAGATCGTTTACGAAGGGCAGGAGATCAATTTAGCCGGTCCCTGGCCCCGTGTCACCATGATCGACGCGGTAAAGCAATACAGCGGATTCGACTTTAACGGCGTCAAAGACCTGGCGACGGCGCGGAAGATGGCGGACGAGGCCCATGTGAAATATGAAGAGACCTGGGGCGTAGGCAAGATCATCAATGCGTTCTTTGATGAGTTTGTGGAAGACAAGCTGATCCAGCCGATCTTTATTTACAAGTATCCCAAAGAGATCTCGCCCCTTGCCAAGAGCAGCGTGGAGGATCCCGAAATTACGGACCGCTTTGAAGGATTCATCTACGGACGTGAGTTATGCAACGGTTTCACCGAGCTCAACGACCCCATCGACCAGCGGGAACGCTTTGTGCAGCAGATGGAAGAACGGGCCAGGGGCGACGAAGAAGCCGGTATGATGGACGAAGACTTTATCAACGCGCTGATGCACGGTCTGCCCCCGACAGGCGGTCTGGGCATTGGTATCGACCGGCTGGTTATGTTCCTGACGGGCGCCGTTTCCATTCGCGACGTGCTCCTGTTCCCCACCATGAAACCTTTGGCACAGGAAAAGGCAGAGACAGACGAGGATGTTGAAGAAAGCAAATAAGCGCCTGAATTTATTTTGATGAGGAATTAATACCTGTTAAAATTTAAATATTGACTCCTTAAGAGAGGCGTGAGCCTCTCTTTTTTTGCTTTCTATTTAAGTTTTGCAGAAAGCGGGAATGTCGCAATAAAAATCTTTTGCTTTTTACAAAAAAGATCTTGACAACATGAAAAAGAAGTGCTATTATAACGAAGTCGTCGA
>JAFZIG010000131.1 GCA_017554485.1 Acidaminococcaceae bacterium
AATGGACACTGATGCTTCAAATCTAAAATGCAGGCTGGAGGGATGAAAAACCGCACCAGCCTGCATTCTATTTTCTGAAAAAGCAATCTGCCTTTTTAATCGCCATAAATATAATTCATCAACATAATGGCCGCCTTTTGTTCTTTAGTCAGGCCATCTTCCGTTGTCCCGTAAAGAAGACGAATCACTTCGGCATTATCTGCCGTACTGTGGCCCATATTAACAGCGAGAGAGTGTACAAGAGATGTAGCCCAATCAAGGGCAATAAAAGGTTCATAAATTGAAACCGCTCTTGTCCGCACGATACTGTAAGCATAGGTGAAACCATTATACTGCCTCAGATTGATTCGGTAGGGCTCCCAGTAGTTGCGCATCAAGCTGCTGAACCTAATGTTGACATCAATATAGGAGGATGTTCCCTTTACATATTCTGTATTCAATACGTCTTGGGCAGGATGAGCCAGGCTACCTATATATTCGATAGCATCGTCGTTATTCTGAAGATAGCTTTGAATAGACTGTGCCTGTGCTTTGACCGTGAAGCAGAAAAGGGCTGCAATTGCAAGAAATAATACTGTTTTTTTCATTGTTTTACCACTGATACGTGTCGTGTGCAACTGTTTTAGTGTTTTTTATGGTTAATAATAGGTGTTTTGATCTTCTCTTGGATGCAAAGATATAAATAATATTTAATTGGCCACCAAATTATTAATGATTTTGTTCGAAATAACATTTCGTCTTCAAATCCGGGCATTTGATGAAGAAAAGGGGAGAATCGTTTCGGGTTTTGAAAAAAGTGTGTTAGCTTTGTTCCCGGGCATTGATAATAACACAAACAAGATACCATGCAGTTAAAAACAGGTACCACCTTGCAGAACGGCAAGTACAGGATTACCCGCATCCTCGGCCAGGGCGGATTCGGAATCACCTATGAAGCGGAGCAGTCGGGCTTGAACCGGATGGTAGCGCTGAAAGAGTTCTTCATGAAGGATTGCTGCGAGCGCCACCCTGACAGCACGCTCGTATTCGTTCCAACCAAGAACAACCGGGAGTTGGTGGAAAAGTTCCGCGGAAAGTTCATCCGCGAGGCGCAAATGATAGCCGCCTTTGACCATCCTTACATCGTCCGTGTGCTGGAGGTGTTCGAAGAGAATGGAACAGCCTATTATGTGATGAACCGGGTCCCCGGCGGTTCTTTGAAAGACAGGGTCTTGGCGAGCGGCCCGCTGCCCGAGACGGAAGCCCTCGGCTATATCCGCCAGGTGGCTGATGCCTTGGCCTATGTCCATGCCCGGAATACGGTCCATCTGGACATCAAACCCTCGAACATCCTGCTGAATGACCGGAATGAGGTGATTCTGATCGATTTCGGAATCTCCAAGCACTACGACAGTTCCGGCGAGCAGACGAGTTCGACGCCAATCGGCCTCAGCAAGGGCTTTTCCCCGCTCGAGCAGCGTTTGGACGGAGATGTGAGGCAGTTCGGGCCCTCGACGGACATCTACGCATTGGGGGCGACTTTGTATTATCTGGTCAGCGGCCTGGAGCCTCCGGAGGCCAGTCTGGCCGCAGAGAACGGAGTTCCCCGTCCGGAAGGAGTATCCGACCT
>JAFZIG010000132.1 GCA_017554485.1 Acidaminococcaceae bacterium
ACGAAGACCCTTTTAAGGGTGGCCAGTAGTCATACCACGACGGCTTGAACAAAGTGAAAGCCAGCGTCATTTAGGCGCTGGCCTGTGTTGGGCCCTTATAGGGCTAAGCGAACCACCCCTTGAAGGGGTGGAAGCGATTTGCTATTTGAATTGACAAATATGTTAAATTACAAATTATGTCTTTTAATCACGGTTGCCGGTGTAAAAGCCGGCGATTTTTAATTTCCAATTGAATATAGCTTACTGTGGATTTTTCCACATCTGTTCTGATATAATGAACTATGAGGATTTACAGAGGCGGATGGATAAAATGAAAACGATTGATCATACAAATGAATACAATACGCAGGCGCGAGCGAATCCAGTTTTTATGACGGCAAAAACAGCAGTATGCCTGATGGCGCGGGCAGGAATAGAAGATTCCGTTATCATTCGCAATCGGTTGGGATTGCAAGACGATACCCCGCTTCAAAGTATGGCAGATGCCGATGTGATTCTTGGGAATGTCCTTGTGGTTGAAGCCAAATACCGCACCATGTGCCGTCTGATTGAGGATTCCGGGTGTCATGTATGTGTGGATCTGCCATGCGGCTACACACCGAAGGCTCTCCGTATGACAGAAAAAGGGCTGCGCTTTGTCGGACTGGACCTGCCCATCGTGGCGCAGGAGGCAGGGCCGGTTCTCCGCTCGCTTGCCGCCTGTCCCGAACGGATGTCCTTCAGCGGGGTCGATGCCACTAATTATAGTTCCCTTGAGACGGTACTGCAGGGGATTGATGAACCGCTTTGCATCTCCACAGAAGGCATGATGATGTACTTTTCCGAAGACGAGGCGGACGCCGTCATCTCCAACATCAGCGGCTTACTGGGCATACACGGCGGTTGCTGGATCACACCGGATCCCGAATACCGCCTGCAGTTTTTCCATAGTTTTTGTTCCGTGTTTGGAGAAAGTGCCTTCAGGAAACTGGAAGCAGCCGGAAATGTGGCAAAGCGGCAGTCAGATGTTGGCAGCCTGTCTAATTCCTTTATCCTGGATGTGTCGGATGTCACCAGTTCTTGCAAAGCGGCTGAGGAATTATTGAAAAAGCACGGCCTGAAAGCTGAGAAAGTGAATCTGGCGGAGCATATGCCGGAACTCGGCATTTACCGGGAACTCACATCAAAACAAGTTGACCGGTTTAAAGAAGCCATGCGTCTTTGCCATTACTGGGTGATTACCCCTGATGGTACGCAAAAACGGCACGCGCGTGAGAAAACAGCCGGGCAAAAGCCTTTCGAGATGAGTTATACTTGTGCGAACGGCATTTTCCAGCTGTCGCTGGCCGGCAGGGTTGACGGCATATCTGCGCCAACGATTCTGAAGGCATGGGATGTGGAAAAATCATCCGGCGTCATTGACCGGATAAAAGTAGACTGTTCCGGACTGGAATATATTTCTTCGGCAGGGATCCGGGTATTGATTTCCATACAGGAAAATTGTAAGCGCGACATATTGTTTTATAACGTCAGTCAACCGATTGCAAAAATCCTGGCACAAAACGGATTTACGGAAATTTGTTGAAAAGAATAAATGAAAAAGCTTTGTGTAGCGGGCGGCGGATGCTATAGTAAACCTTGTAATGGTTATAATACGTAATAATATGAAAGTGCAGTTATCGGTCATATTTTTGTTATTGTTGTTTTCAAGTGCAACATTTGCGGCTTCCATCCCCCTTCGCGGCGTCGTCGAGGGTTTTACGGACGGGAGTGGACTGCTGCAGAACGCGCAGATGTTCTCGGGTTCTGCCATAGCAACAATCTGAACGCCTACATCTACGCGCCCAAGGATGACCCATATCACCGTATGAAATGGCGCGAACCTTACCCCGCCGGCAAACTCGCTGCGTTGGGAAATCTGGTTGCCGTCGCGCGGCAAAACAACGTTCGCTTCATCTTCGCGGTGTCGCCCGGTCTCGACCTCAACTATCATGGCGCGAAGGGCGAGGAGGATTTTGGTCTGCTGATGCGCAAGCTTGATGCCATGTATCAAATTGGTGTACGCGATTTTGCGATTTTCTTCGACGATCTGAAGGACAAAAACAATAGGCATCACGAGAGCGGCAAGGCGCAGGCCGGTTTTCTCAACCGCGTGCAAAAAGAACTGCGCGGGCGGTACAAGGACGTTGCTTCGCTACTAACCGTTCCGACGGAGTATTTTCGCTTTGATATGCTGGGCGCTTCCGGCGAAGCCACCGATTATACGAAGGATTTCGCCGGCACTTTAAACAAAGAGATTATCGTGCTGTACACCGGCGACGGAGTCGTTTGCGACGGTATTTCAGATGAGAATTTTCAGGCTGCCAATAAAATGTATGGCCGTGTACTCGGTATTTGGTGGAACTATCCTGTGAATGATTACGATGTTACGCCGGACAGTATACGCAACCGCAAACGCAAAGCCAGACGCAACGCCAAACTTGCGCTGGGAGCGATTGAGAAATTGCCTGCTTCCAATGCATCGGCGATTTTCTTTAATCCGATGTCCCAGTACAATATGTCAAAGATTGCTCTTGCAACGGGTGCAATCTACGCTGCTGATCCGGCTGCTTACGACGCCCCGCAAGCCTGGGATAAAGTTTTAAAGGAACAATTTGGCGTATTGGCCCCTGCGATGAAAATTTTCGCTGCGCATTCCCGCCACATGGAAAATTCCTGGGCGAAGTGTGGAGCGGACGACGCCCCCGAATTTGCAGATGCTGTTAATCTTGTAATGAAATCGGCGCGTTTAAATCAAAGCATTACAGGCGTCGCAGAACTGTCGCGTCAAATTGACGGGATGGAAAAGGCCGCTGGCATTTTGCTGAACAAGTTACCACCGCGATATCTGGCGGAGTGCAAGCCGCAGCTGAAACAGTTCAGGCGCATCGCACAGGCGGACAGGCTGGCATTAAAATCCTTGCAAGATAAAAAGATTGACCCGCAGTTAAAGGTTCTGCATAACAAGATTTATAAAAACGCGCCTAAGGCGATTTTGTCAGAAAAAGCCGCACTAAAATTCATTGACGACACAATCGACTTGCTCGGCACAAATAAGAAACGTTGAACATGAAGTAAAGTAAATTGAAGTTTTTCTTACAGCCGTTGATTTCCTGCGGCTGTTTTGATAAAATTAAATGAATCGATGATAATCGTACAAATCAGGATTTTTTTGAAAAAGCGTCATTTTTTTGAAAGCTGATTCGTCTATATAAGTGAAAGTCTATTTTCATCGCAAAAACGGATAATAAAAAGAAATGGCGGAGCTTTCCGACTTTGAACTTGATGAGGACATGCTGAAACAGGCGGCAGGCGGTATGCGCTGCGGTGTGGGCTTTGCCTATCTGTGACACTTGACACGAATCAATACTAAACCCCGGCTGTTTTGTCAGGGCAAGGAGAGAAAATATGCGAAGAAGCACCTACGAAATTATCCTGCCGCTCATGGACGGTGAAAAAGAAATCGAGGACCGCGCGCTCCTTGTGAACGGGCTTTACGGCGCGATAGATGTGGTCAAAAAGGACGAGGCGGAAAAATTCGCGGCGGGGAACTTTGCAGGGCTTCCTTTCGCTCTCAAAGAGCGGCTCATGCTCCGCGGCCATCTGACGCGGAAGGACGAGGCGGGAGAACTTGCCGACCTCGCGCTCCTTTCCCGTATCTATCGGATAATACCAGCACGCAGCGGCGTGGGCCTCGTCATCATGCCCACCTACGACTGCAATTTCCGCTGCCCATACTGCTTCGAGCAGCACCGGCTGAAAAAGGGACAGAGCTGGCTGGACAGAACCATGACCGATGAGATGATGGATGCAGTTTTCGCCGCGCTCTCGGACTACAGGAAGCGGGGCTACGCCCTCAACGAATGCGCCCTATACGGCGGTGAGCCGTTCCTCGAAAAGAACCTCCCCGTCACGGAGAAAATCGCCGACCGCTGCAAGGCGCTGGGCATGAAAATTGATGCTATCACCAACGGCTATGACCTTGCGTCCTATATTGGCTTCATGGAAAAATACGAAGTGGAGCAAATTCAGGTGACGGTGGACGGTACGGCGGAAATCAACGATCGCCGCCGCGTCCACAAGGACGGCCTGCCCACCTATGAGCGCATTTTGAGCAATGTGGAGCTGGCTCTTGCCCACGGCGTCAGCGTCAGGCTGCGGGTGAACGTGGGACGCGAGAATCTCAGGAGTATCGGGTCGCTCATCGACGACCTCAAGGCGCGGGGCTTTATCGAAAAAGAAGAAAAGCGCGCCGCCGAAGAAGCGGAATTGAAGAAAACGGACAAGGGCGCAAAAACCAGGCGCGCCCATTTCTCCTACTACTTTAAAGCCGCCAACGACGACGCCCATCCGGAGAAAAATATTTCCGAGCAGGACATTGTGGACGAGCTGATGAAGTACGGCTTCACCGCCGAGGAAGCCATCGACCGCCAGAGCCAGTACAGCGTCTTCGCCAACGGGCTGCGCCGTCTTTTCCAAAAAGAGGAATACCCGCCATTCAATGCCGGCTTCTGCGGCTCGGAGGCGGGCATGATGGTGGTGGATCCCTTCGGGAAGGTCTATCCCTGCTGGGACGCGGTAGGGAAGGATAACGACGCGGTGGGCTTTGCTGACCCTGCGACGGGGCGGTTCTTTTGGAGTTTTGTCAAAGCAAAGTGGCGCACCCGCACGGTGGATCTGATGAAAGCCTGCCAGCTTTGTCCATACGCCTTCATCTGCCGGGGCGGCTGTGCATCGAGGGCGATGAACGAGCACGGCGATTATTTCCGCGAGTATTGCGGCGAGACCAAGGAAATCTTCGCCTTCACCGCCTCACGCATCGCGGGGAAGGAATGGATACAGAAGCGCGAGGACGAACTGAGTCTTTCCCTTGCCGGGCCGGTTTCGCGGATGACGGAGGCGGAGCGGGAAACCATCATGGCGACCGCTAACCAGAAGGAAATGTTTGAGATTGTCAAGGCGATGGGGCTTTTTTCAGAGGCATAGCCTTATGACAGGAGCGTCGTCTATATAAGTGAGAGGCAGTTTTATCTGCCGAATGTAGAAAATGATAAGAAAAGAAATGGAGGTTTTTACAATGGCAAACATCAACTTAAACGAACTTACGAAAGAGCAAATTGCCAAAGCTATGAACTGCGAAACTGCTGAGGAATTAATGGCGCTGGCTAAAGCAGAAGGCATGGAAATCACCAAAGAAGAAGCCGAAGCGTATTTGGCGGAGATGGCAGATGTGGAGCTGGACGGAGAACATTTGAAGAAAGTCGCTGGTGGTATTAATATTTACTGTACGCCACCATATCGTTAATGTAAGGCAGTCTAAGCCAAAACAAAATGGAGGTTCTCCTAATAGCGATACATTAGCAAAGTGCGTAAGTGAAAGTTAAAAACAGAAATTAAAAATAAATACCGCGTGATTTTTCGGTAATACCCGTCAGTAATGGCGGGTATTTTTTTAGTGTTGGAAAGAATGTTCAGTACGATGTAATCGTAGAAATTCCGATTTTGCTCAGCAAAGGTTTTTATGATAGAATTATAAAAAGTTCCCACCAGCGTCAATTTTGATGAACCTGTCTTGTACATATTAGTAAAAGGCATTTAAACAAAGCATTTTAAGGAGGAATCTATTATGCCAATCAACAAAAACGAACTCACAAAAGAAATGATTGAAAAGGCAATGAAGTGCGAGACTGCGGACGAGCTGATTGCGTTAGCCAAAACGGAAGGGATTGAGTTAACGAAAGAAGAAGCCGAATCGTATATGGCAGAACTGGCAGATGTCGAGCTGGACGCAGAAACGTTAAAAAAAGTTGCCGGCGGTGTTTGCTGGAAAAATTGTCCGGGCGAAGGCAACTGCGGTCATCATGTCTGCGGGACGGTAGGCTGGGAAAACTTTAAAGGGTGTTAAAACAGCCGTTTTTCACGTAAACGCAGTGACAGCCGCTCGAACAATACGGATGGAAATTACGAACATAAAATAAAACCGGAAGATTGTCTTCGAGTTCTTTTACGCACACCGGCGCAGCTTGCAGAATAAAAACGCAGGCTACGTTGTTTTTTATTGCACTGGGCGTGTAAAAGTGCCTGGTGTTTTTAATTTGTCGTAGATTTTTCTGCGGCTGTTTTGTTATAATAAATTATTAAAACGCAGTAATGTCACTGGAACCGGGACTGTAAACTTCTTATAATGGCATTCGTTCAGTCAAATTGTTGGAATGGTTGCTTGAAGACGCAGTCATATATTATTTTATCGTAGAAAAGATAGAGTCTGATACTTTATGAAATCTTTAGAACAAATCGGGAATTTTGTATCAAAGTACATGGCAGTATTGGTCATTTTAATGGCCGGTGCGGCCATGGCCGCACCTCAGACGTTTGCCGGAATCGCGCCCCATGTTGCCCTTTTGCTGGGGATCGTCATGTTCGGTATGGGCACAACCCTCCGTACAGAGGATTTCCGGCGTATCCTGCAGCATCCGGGGGATGTGTGCATCGGCGTGCTGGCGCAGTTCACCGTGATGCCTCTCCTGGCATGGCTGCTGGCAAAAGGGTTTGGCCTTCCGCCGGATCTGGCTGTGGGGGTTATCCTTGTGGGAACCTGCCCCGGCGGAACATCCTCGAATGTGATGACCTACCTGGCCCGCGGCGATGTTGCCCTTTCTGTATCCATGACCATGACGACCACTCTTTTGGCGCCCATAGTAACACCGTTCCTTACCTGGCAGCTGGCGGGTGCGTGGATCGAAGTATCGTTCACGGCCATGATGCTGTCGATTATTAAAGTGGTGATATTGCCCATTGCTGCCGGTTTTGCTGTGAACGCGTTTTTCGGGGAGTTTGTCCGGCGCATTGTGAAACTGTTGCCGTTGGTATCTATTACGGTAATTATCCTCATTGTCGGCGGTGTGGTTGCTGTCAGCGCCGGCCGTATCAGGGAAACGGGGTTGCTGGTCATGGCGGTCGTGATTTGCCATAATCTGCTGGGATACGTTATCGGTTTCGCCCTTTCCAAAGCGCTCCATATGGATATGGCCAAGGCGAAAGCAGTCGCAATCGAAGTCGGTATGCAAAACTCCGGACTTGCGGCGTCTCTTGCCATGTTGCATTTCGGCGCTGCCGCCGCGATTCCCGGCGCAATATTCAGCGTATGGCACAACATTTCGGGATCTCTTGCGGCGAACTACCTTTCCGGCAGGCAGGAAGCCGATCAGAAGAAAGCATGAAGACCGCTGTGGAATTGGGATTTGCACTGGGCTACATCATGGAGTATTCCCGCTAAGCGAAGCGTCGGTAAAGGTAACAGCAACCGGAAGGAAGGCAATCATAATGCAGGAGGAACATTTTGAAACAACAAGTAATTCGAATTAAAGAAGAAGCCGGCCGCTGCCTGCTCTGCCACGAACCGAAATGCAGCGGGGCCTGTCCCCATGGGATTGATGTCGGACGCATTGTGCGGGCCCTGAATTTTGAAAACCGGGTTGGCGCCCGGCGGCGCCTGCCGGCTGCGCATTATTGTGAAAACTGCGACGCGCCCTGCATGCAGGCCTGCCGCCGCGGCAAACTGGATGTGCCGGTGCGGCTCAGGGAACTGTTCCGTGATTTGTATGACATGCACGTGGATGTACCAAAAACCAAAGTTGATCTGTCCATTGATTTTTGCGGCGTGCATTGCGAGAATCCGTTCTTTTTATCCTCTTTCGTGGTAGGCAGTAATTATGACATGGTCGCCAAGGCCTTGACCATAGGCTGGGGCGGCGTCTGCTTCAAAACGATTTCGCTTCTTGACATCCGGGAAGCGTCCCCGCGCTTTGCGGCGCTGTCGAAAGAAGGCAATTCCTTTATTGGCTTTAAAAATATCGAACAGCTTTCCGACCACACCTATGAGGAAAATCTTGACTTTTTACGGCGGCTGAAACGGGATTTCCCCGGCAAGGCGCTGATCGCGTCCATCATGGGGCGCGATGAGGAAGAGTGGACCCGCCTTGCCCGTGATATGGAAACGGCCGGCGCGGATATGATCGAATGCAACTTTTCCTGTCCCCAGATGGTAGGGGAAGGATTAGGCGCGGAAGTCGGTGAGAACCCGGCACTGGTGGCCCGTTATACAGCGGCAGTGCGGAAAGGCACAAAACTCCCTGTCCTGGCGAAGATGACGCCCAACATCACCCATATGGAAATACCGGCGAAGGCTGCCGTGGCGGCGGGGGCAGACGGCATTGCTGCCATCAATACGATCCGCAGCATCATGAATATTAATCTGGAGACTTTCTTGTCGGAGCCGAGGGTGAACGGCCAGAGCATCGAAGGCGGGTATTCCGGCAAGGCGGTGAAGCCCATCGTCCTCCGTTTTATCAATGAGATGCGGAAGGATCCCGCGCTGGCAGATGTTCCCATCAGCGGCATGGGAGGCATTGAAAACTGGCGGGATGCCATGGAATTTCTGCTGATGGGCTGCGGGAACCTGCAAATCACAACGGCCGTGATGCAATACGGTTACCGTATTATTGACGATCTGAAAGAGGGTCTCAGCGATTACCTGGCCTTGCGGGGTTTTTCCAGAGTGCAGGATGTGGTAGGACGGGCGCTGACGTATATTGTACCGGCAGAAGACCTTGACCGCAGCAGTATCCAATATCCTCGTTTTGTGCGCAACGAGTGTATCGGCTGCGGGCGCTGTTATCTTTCCTGTTATGACGGCGGGCACCAGGCGATACGGCTGGATAAAGAAGACAAGCCTGTGCTGGACGTAAATAAATGCGTTGGCTGCCATTTATGCCTGTTAGTGTGTCCCGTGCAGGCCATTGAACCGGGAAAACGGGTGCAAAAGAAAGACCGTGCCTGTATATGAACGTTGAACCGATGTAATAAGTTCCTGTTGCCATAGATTTTTCCACATCTGTTCTGATATAATAAACTGTAAAGTAGACAATAATAAAGTAAATAGTAATAAGGAAAACAGTAATAAGGAAAACAGGAGGAGATTATTTTGCGTCTTTCATTTAAGAAAAAAACGGCAGGGATTATGGCTGCATTCATGGTGTTATCATGCAGCTACGCATTTGCAGCCCCGGTAGATCTTGCAAAAGAACGGCTGGATGAGTACGCCGCCTACGTGGCGGAGCGGAGGACCAAGGATATCGGCTATCCGTTAAATCATAATATACAGCTGGAAGGGTTTTATCAATGGCTCGTTGACAGCGGCGTGTATAAGGCGATGTCCAACAATGCGGGGGATCCGTTCCATCCCCACGGCGGTTATATGAATGCGCTGCAATTTGAACGGGAAGTCATCGAAACAGTTGCGCCTCATTACGGTTTTGATGTGAAGGATGTCTGGGGACTCGTTTCTTTCAGCGGCACGGACGGCAACAACCACGGAATTTATTTCGGGTCTAAATACCTGGAGAAAAAGACGGGGAAGAAACCTGTTGTGTATGTGTCCGATGCAGCCCATTACTCCAATATGCGGCTGGCGGATCTGCAAAACCTCGATTTGGTTCTCGTTCCGTCCGACGTGCGCGGGCGCATGATCCCGGAAGAATTGGAAAAAACGTTAAAACCCGGACGTCCGGCCCTGATGGTCTTTGCCATGGGCACCACCTTCAAGGGCGGCGTCGATGACCAGGATGCGCTGAACGCCGTGCTGGCGAAGCATCCCTCCATAACGGTGTACCGACATGTAGATGCTGCGCTGTTTGGCGGTTTTCTGCCATTCACGAAATACCGGGATGCTGTGAACCGCAAGGTGCATCCCTTCGATTCCATCGCGGTCAGCGGTCACAAGTTCTTCGGCATGGACGAGCCTGCCGGCATTTTCCTAACAACAAAGGAAGTTATGGATAACCAGAATCCGTTTAATGTTACGTATCTGGATGGCAGCATGCCCATGATCAACTGTTCCCGTTCCGCCCTGGCGCCGTTGAAGCTTTGGTGGATCCTCAAGCATACTGGTGAGAAAGGGTTCAGGGAACAGGCAACAGGTATGCTGGAACGTGCGGTATGGCTGAAAGGCAAACTGGACAAGATGGGTTGGAAGGCCTGGCTGGAACCGATGTCGAACACGGTCTATTTCAAACGTCCGCCCGAAGCTATTGTGGATAAATACGACCTGGCTCCCGATCAGGATGACAGGCTCGGCGGCGAGCTGTCCCATATTGTTGTCATGCAGCATGTGACGAAGGAGCGGCTGCAGAACTTCCTGGATGACCTGGCAAAATGCAAATAAACCTGGTTTAAAAATCGTGGCTTGAAGAGCTGATTCACTGGATAAAAACTGTTCAGCAACGGGTATAAGTTAAGAAGTAACTATCATGATAAGGTGGTTTTTACTATGCCAATCAACAAAAATGAACTCACAAAAGAAATGAGTGAGTGATTATGAAACGGATTCGTGTTGATTTTTTGGTTGTTGGGGCCGGGCTTGCCGGTTCTGTTACGGGATTTTTACTGAAAGAGGCCGGCGCCGATGTGCTGGCTCTTGAGCTGCTGGACGCGAAGACAAAGGACAAGCTCTGCGGCGGCATGATGAGCCCGAATGTATTTGAGTATTTTGTGCAGGTATTTGGCGAAGGCTGTAAGGATATCTTGCATCCGATGCTGGTTCCGACGTTCTGCCAACGCTATGCCGGACGAGAAATTCGATCAGAAGCGACTATTTGCACTTTGCCCCGCAAACGTCTGGACGATTACTGCCTGGAACGTTATCTGCAAGCAGGCGGACGGCTGAAAGACCGGGCTACGGTGCGTGAGATTGATGACAGTGACGGCGTTGCCGTATGCGCCGATCTTCGCACAGGGGAAACATTCGAGATAGAATTTGACCGCATCATCGGCGCGGACGGGGCCATGTCCGCAGTCCGCCGCCTGCTTACCGGAAAAAATCAGCAGGTTGCGGTCACGCTGGAAGGAGTGGCGCCACTGCTTAGCCGGGCCTGTATTTTTGAGTATCTTACCGGGGATCTCGGATACAGCTGGTACATTCCCCGGGGAGAGGATGCCGTTGTGGGGGCCGGCTGTTTGGACTGTAATGCGGCAACCTGCAGGGAACATATGGAGGCGTTTTGCCGTGAATTGCAGATAGAAGCGACGCATCCTGTGCGCGGGGCAGCCGTCCCCGCGGGAAACGATGTGCTTCTGGAATACGGCAGGCGGGCCTTTTTTGCCGGCGATGCTGCCGGATTGATTAGCGGGGACTGCGGGGCAGGAATCGGACAGGCAGTAGAGTCGGCGCGGCTGCTGGCCAAATCACTGCTGAATGGGAGCTCCTATATAAAGTCCATGGAATCGCGGACAGATTCTCTTGCGGATTTGGCCGCAACCGCAAAGAAAACGCAGTTTTTCCTCAAATTTTGTATTATGCGTAAAGGGGAAACTGCCAAGCAGTTGACTTTTTTGCAGCAATAAAGCAAAGGGTAACATAAGTGCGTTTTGCCAATGATGAGCAGAACGCACTTTTTTTGTCTTTCTGTTTCTTAAGGAAACGAAGAATAGCAATCGCTTCATATTAAAATGCACGTAAAAAATAAAAATTATGTGATTACAATCACGCTTTTATTAAAAATTATGTGATTTTCCGTTGACTCTCTTTTCCCTGAACATTATAATGATGCTATAAACAATAAGAATCAGGTTTGTAAGAAAAGAGGCGGACAAAGATGAAACGGACAATTATGAAAGACCTGCTTGCCTGGAAGAGTTCCGGACGCAGGAAACCGTTGGTTTTGCGCGGCGCCCGTCAGGTTGGGAAAACCTGGGTTCTGGAGGAATTCGGCAGGACGTTCCCGGACGGCTTTGTACGATTTAATTTTGATAAGAATCCCGAGTTTGCCCAGTTCTTTCAAACGACAAAAGACGTGCGGCGCATCCTGCAGAACCTTGCCATGGCAAGCGGCCAGAAGATTACAAAAGACACGCTGATCATTTTTGATGAGATCCAGGCTTGCGAAGACGCGCTGAACAGCCTGAAGTATTTTAAGGAAGACGCGCCGGAGTATTTTGTGTCCAGTGCCGGTTCCCTGCTTGGCTTGCAGTTGAGCGGCGGGTTCCCTGTGGGGCAGGTGGATTTTCTGGAAATGGGTCCTATGACGTTTACGGAATTCCTGCTGGCCGACGGGGCGGAGAATTTTGCGGAATACCTTGCTGCGGTGGATGAACTGACGCCGCTGCCTGACGCATTTTTTACGCCGCTGACAGAAAAGCTGAAACACTATTTCATTACGGGCGGCATGCCTGATCCGGTTCTGGTCTGGACGGAGGAAAAGGATCCAGGAAAAGTGGACCGTCTGCTCTCCGATATCATTTCATCTTATGAAAGCGATTTTGGCAAGCATGCCCCCACGGAAGACGTACCTAAGATAAGGTATATCTGGCAGTCGCTTCCTTCCCAGCTGGCCAGGGAAAACAAGAAGTTCTTGTACAGCGTTGTGAAGCCGGGAGCCCGGGCGCGGGAGTATGAGAACGCGCTGAACTGGCTGCGGGACGCGGATATAATCAGCAAGGTCAGCCGGATTACGAAGCCGGGCCTGCCTGTTTCCGCTTATGACGACCTGAGCGCGTTCAAGATCTACGCTGTGGATGTGGGTATCCTTCGCAGCCTTTCCCACTTGCCGACTACTGCGTTTGCGGAGAATAACCGGCTGTTTACGGAATTTAAAGGCGCGCTGACGGAAAACTATGTGCACCAGTCGTTGAAGCGCAGCTTTGAGGTTGCGCCGCGGTATTGGTCGGACGCAACCCACGAAGTGGATTTTGTAGTGCAGCGCGGCGACGCTGTTATCCCGGTTGAGGCCAAGGCAGGGGAAGCTGTGAAGACGACGAGCCTGAAACGGTATGCGAAGAATTATAGCGGGCAAACGCCGCTGCTGGTCCGTCTATCCATGAAAAACCTCAGCTATGACGGGGATATTTTAAACGTTCCGCTGTTTATGGCCGATGAATTGGACCGGCTGATGGGGCTGGCTCTCTGCAATTTATAAAAATACAAAGAGGGATTATTTTGCCAATGTCATTACAGTCATAAATAGTTTGGAAACGTAACATTAGGAGGGACAATAGGATATGAATAGTATGAAGATGTATCAGGTTTCAACACTGCAAGCTCTGATGCTTGGATATTCGAGGGCCGTTATATCCGTTTCGGAGTTGCTTAAACACGGTAATATCGGGCTTGGCACATTCAAAGACGTAGATGGCGAAATGATCGTACTTGACGGTTCCTGTTACAGAGCTATGGAAAACGGCGATGTTGCAGTGGCAGAACCAGACCGTGGCGTTCCGTTTTCTACTGTTTGCGTAATGAAAGAGAGTACCCCTATAGAATTCGGTTGTATTAATAGCGTAGAAGAACTGAAGATAGAGCTTACTAATATTATTGATTGCCAATTTGGCCTTAACAGCATGCATATGGCTCGTATTGATGGAGAATTTGATATTGTTGATGCCAGGTCGGAATCAGGCTATGAGTCCGTGCATGTGGACCTGAAAACAATTCTTGGGAAAACCCAGAAAGCTTTTAAATTTGAAAAAATTAAGGGTACTCTTGTCTGTGTCTATTTTCCTGACTATATGGACGGAATCAATGCCTTCAGATGGCATTTGCATTTTATATCCGATGACAGAGCGCATGGCGGGCATGTGTTTGACATTGTCATGAAATCCGGAAAAGGACAGATTTCAAAAATCAACTCGATAGAAATTAAACTCCCGGAAGGTCCGATGTTTGACACTTACAGCTTAAAACAGGCGTCAGAAGAGGAAATAAAGGCTGTTGAGCAGGGGCACGGCACTGTATGACTGTGTATAACAGTCGTGGAACTTCCACGGCTGTTTTTTTTGCTTTACTTATGATATAATAAATTGGTTAGTTATATGTTGAAATAATTCATGCGTTGTAACGACTATTTACAATAATTAGAAAATAACGAGGGATGTTATGAAGAAATATTTCCTAATCGGGCTGGGCATTGTGCTGGCCCTGTCCCTGAGCCTGATTTTATACGGCGCGTACCTGAACGAGAGAGGTGAATTCCAGATTGCCAAGCGTATGAGCGAGCGCAGCCTGGAACTGCAGGGCGCCAAATCGGAGAAGCGTTTTATCCGTCCGTATTTTAAGCTGAATGCCATCAATTTCTTTTCCAAGGACATGACGGACGCATTGGCGCTGTCTGACGGGCGTATCGTAGAGTGCGTGGCGCCTAAAGGCAGCTTTGTCCGGAAAGGCGATACGCTGTTCCTTCTCGTCAATGAAGAACTGCCCCTGCAGATCAAGCAGGCGGAGGCCAATATCCTCAGCGCCCGGGCGGAAAAACATAGCAGGGAAAACCAGTATAAACGGTATCTGATGTTGAAGGAAAAGGGCGCCATTTCCGCCCAGCAGTTTGACGAAGCGGAAGCAGCCTACCGTGCGGCGGTGGCTGGCCTTGAAGTGGCGGAGGCAAAGCTGGGAAACTTGCGTATACAGGAAGAACGGCAGAAGGTGGCGGCGCCGTTGGACGGACAGGTGCTGATGCTGTACCGGCAGCCCGGCGCGTATGTTACCGGCGGAACGGCGCTGGCCCTGGTCGGTGATTTCCGTACCCTGTATTTTTCCACCCCGGTGGACGACAAGCTTGCCCGCCATCTTACCACGGGGCTGGAAGTAGAATTGGTTTTCAGCAATAAGGATTTTAAAAAGGTATATGATACGAATTACGCGGCGGGCAATTTGGGCAGCAACCAGAAATTTACGGCCTCCATTGCGGAGATCACACCGCCCCTTTCCGAACCGGCTGCCATGCGTAATGTGGTGTGGCAGGCCGATAACCGTTCCGGGCTGCTGGAGCCCCAGACCTACGGCGGCGTGAGCCTGCAGTCCCGCACCGGGCATGACGGCCTGGCGGTTCCCCTGGCGGCCATGGCTGACAACAGCAATAACAGGGTCTATGTGGCAAAAGGCGATGACACCATCGAAGAACGGAAGGTGAAGACCGGTACCAACGATGGCAGTTATATTGAAATTCTGGAAGGCCTTACGGAAGGCGAAATTGTAGTTACTTCCGGTACCGAAGGCCTGCGGAGCGGCATGCGGGCTACCGTGAAAGTACAGGGAGGTGGAGCGAAGTGACGAACAATGACATTTTCAATTCCAAAGCCCTGGAAAAGTTCCGTTCCCCAGATAAACTGGACACCATGATCCGCATCACCGGCCCTGTGGGCTGGATGGGACTGGCGGCGGTGGCGGTCCTTTGCTTTGCCATTGTCCTGTGGTCTTTTTACGGTTCCTTTACGGAAAAGGCGGAAGGCCAGGGGCTGATCCTGGACTCGGCCGGCGTTGCCAACGTGACCCATGCGGCCAGCGGCAAGATTACGAATCTTTATGTTAAGACCGGCAGCCGTGTGAGCAGGGGGCAGCTGATCGCCCGCATGGAACAGCCGGAGCAGTCTGCGGATACGCGTATGGCGGAATACGGTACGGAGCTGGCCACGGATGACCGGGATATGAAGAGCCGTGCCTATCAGTTTGACGCGAAACGCCATGCCGAGGCGGCGAGGGAAGAAATTTACTCCGATTATGACGGAATCGTAGACGAAATCATGACCCGGGAAGGGGCGATCGTCCCTGCGGGAGATCCTATCTGCGCGATCCGTCTGACCCAGGACCGGAGCGACCTGTCCGGGATTTTCTATATTCCGCTGGATAAGGGAAAGCGGGTGGAACCCGGCATGACCATCCAGCTTGCGCCGAACGGCGTGGACGTTGACAAGACCGGCAGCCTGGTCGGCGTTGTGAAGAACGTTTCGCAGTATCCCGTTTCCGCGCAGAGCGTCAGCAAAAACCTGGGTAACTCCCAGCTGGCGCAGTATGTGTTGAGCAAGCAGAGCGGCGCGGCAGTAGAGGTGACATTTGAACTGGTGAAGGACGCGGATTCGGAATCAGGCTATCTGTGGACGTCCGTAGTGGGACGCCACCGTCCTGTGACCCCCGGCAGCTTCTGCACCGGTTATATTGTAATTGAACGCCAGCCGCCTATCGAAAAGGTCTTTTATAAGATCAGCCAGTGGCTGAGAAGCCGGTGATCCTATGGAATTGAAAGAACGGATCCGGCAGTTTTTTGCCGGGACAGAACGCGTTGAGGTGCCTACGATCCTGCAGATGGAAGCTACGGAGTGCGGCGCCGCGTCCCTGGGCATGATACTTGCCTACTACGGGCGCTGGCTGCCGCTGGAAGTGTTGCGCCAGGAATGCGGCGTGACCCGGGACGGCAGTAACGCGGATAATATCCTGAAAGCCGCCCGGCGGCAGGGCTGCGTGGCCAAGGCTTTCGCGGGGCGCAGCAGCGCGTTGCGCAAAAAGGAATTCCCCCTGATCCTCTTTTGGGAATTTAACCATTTCCTGGTACTGGAAGGGTTCCAGGGCGATACGGTCTATCTGAACGACCCGGCCATGGGACGGCGCACCGTGCCCTGGAATGAATTCCAGGAATCCTATACCGGCGTGTACCTGAAGATCACGCCGGGTGAGGAATTTAAAAAGGAAGGCGAACGGTACAGCGTCGTCAAGGCAATCGCTGCCAAGCTGATGGAGGACAAGTGGGCTCTTGCTTTCCTGATGATCCTGGGGGCCTGTATGGTTTTGCCGGGACTTGCCGTTCCGGTGATGGGGCAGATCTTTATTGATGATATCTTTTCCCTGAAACATCCGGACTGGATCAAAAAGCTGCTGGCCGCTATGTTTGGGACAATGGTCCTGCTGGGGATCATGACTGCCATGCGCGCGGCTGTACTTACCTACTGGCAGAAGAAGCTGACCCTTGCGGATTCCTCCGGTTTCTTCTGGCATGTGCTGCGTCTGCCGGTTGCGTTTTTCCAGCAGCGTTACGCGGCGGACATCGCCTCCCGTATCCAGTTTAACGAAATGAATGCGGAGGTGCTGTCCAATCAGGCAGCCACTGCGGTACTGGACCTGCTGATCGCGCTGTTTTACCTGGCGCTGCTGTTCCAGTACAGCGTTCCCCTGACCCTGATCGGCGTCTCCGTCAGTGTCGTGAATATCGCGGTGCTCCTTTATATGCGCCGCCGCCAGACAGACCTGACCATGCGGATCCAGCAGGACGAGGCCAAGGCCTACGGTGTGCTGATGAGCGGGATCGTGATGATCGAGAACATCAAAGCCACCGGCAGTGAGGGTGAGCTTTTTGCCAAGTGGTCCGGCTATGCAGCCAAGGCTACCGTGGCCACCCAGGAAATGAAAATGTGGACGCTGCAGGTCAAGCTGCTGCCGCTTTTGCTGGGCGGGCTGAACAGCGCGCTGATCATGGCTGTTGGCGGTTTTACCATTATGGAAGGCATGATGACCGCCGGCGTATACATGGCTTTCAACAACCTGATCGCCCGGTTCCAGGAACCGGTGCAGAAGCTGCTGATGCTGGGCGATACCCTGCGGAACGTAGAGATGCAGATGCAGAGGCTGGACGATGTAAGAAGATATAAGATCGACAGCCTGAATTATCCGGATGAGAACCAAACCGTCTCGTTTACGGGGAACCGCCTGTCGGGCGAGATTACCATGAAGGATGTGAGTTTCGGCTACAGTCCGCTGGATCCGCCTCTGCTGGAACATTTCGACCTGCATCTGGAGCCGGGGCACTGGGCCGCCGTGGTGGGCGCTTCCGGCAGCGGCAAAAGCACGCTGGCTAAAATTGTGGCGGGACTTTATGAAGAATGGTCGGGCGATGTGCTGTTTGACGGCGTTAAGCGTCGGGAGATCCCGCGTCCGGTCATTGTGAATTCCCTGGCCTCAGTGGATCAGGACGTATTCCAGATCACGGGAACGGTCCGGGAAAATATTACCATGTTTGATAAATCCATTCCTCCGGCGGATATTGTGCAGGCTGCCCAGGATGCCTGCATACACGATGATATCCTGAGACTGAACGGCGGGTATGAGGCTGCCGTGGCGGAAGGCGGGCTGAATTTCAGCGGCGGCCAGCGGCAGCGGCTGGAAATCGCCAGGGCTTTGGCGGCCAATCCGTCCATCATGATTTTGGATGAGGCTACCAGCGCTATCGACCCCGTGACGGAGCAGAAATGCCTGGAGAATATCCGGCGGCGGGGCTGCACCTGCCTGATCGTGGCCCATCGTCTTTCCACCATCCGGGACGCGGATGAGATCATCGTACTGGAACGGGGTAAGGTAGCGGAGCGTGGCACGCACCGGGAACTGATACAGCATGACGGGCCCTACCGGCGGCTCATCGAAGAACGGGAAAAGGAAGAGGCAGGCGGGTCCTTAGACTAAACGGTTACACCTGCCGGGATTTGACCGGGTTTTACAAATACGAGAGGAGGAACGCTGATGAAGCTTGTTGCAGGCGAGCGTTTCCGACTACCGGAAGAAGATAAATATATAAAAGTAATTTCAGGCAAACTGGAAGCGTATGCGGTAACCCGCAGGCAGACTTCCTACCGCCAGATTTTCCTCATGGAACTGGGGCCGGGAGAGGCCGCGTTCCCGTCCATGGACGAATTTGAACAGATCGATGTGCAGATTTACGCGGTAGAGGACAGCGAGCTGGAAGAGTGCGCTTTTGACGGGGCAGACCCGGCGCAGCTGGCTCCCCTTATGCGGAACTGGTTCACGGAACTCATCAGGCTGCCCTGGCTCCGTCTTATGGCAGACCGGGGCGATGAGGTGCTGAAAAAATGGGCGGACGGTTCCGTGCTGGCGGGCCAGGAAAAAGATCTGGATCGCCTGCTGGAGGAGTTTGCCGATAACGAGGGCATCTTTGCCATGCTGCTGGGCGTCCGTTATTCAGCCCAGGATAAGCATCTTGCCCGGCGTATCGAACAGCAGACGAAGCATAAGAGGCGCCTGCTGGACGAGACGATCTCCAAACTGCTGGGCGAGCAGGTGGCGCCAGAAGAAGAAATGGGCACAGGCAATGCCATGCTGGAAGATGCCGTGTTCATCGTACGTTACGTGGCCCAAGCCCTGAAAATGCCTTACGGCGAGATCAATATGGCGCCGGAGATGGTGAGAAAGCTGGACCAGCTGGGCCTTCTGCGCCGTCTCGTGGAAAAGGGCGGCATGCAGATGCGCCAGATCCGTCTGGACAAGGACTGGTATACCGGCGACTGCGGCGTGCTGCTGGGGTATTACGAGGAAAAGCAGGAGCTGGCGGCGCTGCTTCCGGAAACACCGGTGAGCTACCGTATCGTGACGCGGGAGCACCCGGAAGGGATGCCGGTAACGGAAGAGACAGCCGGGAAAATTAACGGGGATGCGTTCCTGTGTTATCCGGGACTGCCGGCCCAGAAACTCACAAGGAACGATTTCCTGCGTTTCCTGTTCCGTCAGTGCTGGAAGAAAGACTGGACTACCATTCTTGCAGTCAGCGTTGTGGCCGGCCTGATCCCCCTAATCACACCGGTTGTGACAGGGACGATGTTCCAGGACATCATCCCGATCCTTGACCGGAAGGGACTGGCTACGGTGGTGCAGGTTGCGGTGGTGGCGGGTTTTACCGCGGCGGCCCTTGATGCTGTACGGTCCGTGGCGCTGGTGCGTGTTTCTTCTGCTGTGGATATGAATGTGAGGCCGGCTCTTGTGAGCCGCCTGTTAAGTCTTCCGGCCAGATTTTTCCGTACGTATCAGTCAGGGGATCTGGCCAGCCGCATGATGGGCGCGGAAATGATCATCCAGTTCCTTTCCAATGAGACGCTGGGCGTTTTCTTTAATTTTATCTTTTCTTTCTGGAGCCTGTTGCTGATGTGTTACTACAGCTTAAAGCTGACGGCGGTGGCTCTTGTTGTCTGGGTTGTTTATATCCTTATCTGCAGTATGATCATGAGCCGCCTGGTCAGCGCCCAGCGGGAGATGACAACGGCGAAGAACAAGACCCAGGGCATTTTGCAGCAGATCTTTACGGGTCTGGTAAAATTTCGGGTACGGGGCGCGGAGGAACAGGCCTATCACCTTTGGGGAGAACTGTTTGCAAAAGAATGGAAATGGAATTATCATGCCCGCTGGCTGAAAAACTACAATACGATCCTTTCTGCTATCCAGCCGGTGCTGCTGTCTCTGCTCCTGTACTATTTCGGGATCCGGGAACTGGCCGACGGCGCCGCGTCAAATGCCGGTAACGTCCTGGCCGAGGCCCTGGGAGATGGCGGTTCGACCCTCACAACCGCTACCTTTATCGCGTTCCAGGCTGCGTACACGTCTTTTAACAGCTCGCTGAACGCAGTGATCCCGTCTCTGGAAATGGTTTCTGTCGTCAGGCCGTTGTTGGAAAACATCCAGCCTATACTGGATGCCGAACCGGAAAGTTCCGAGGAAAAACCCGATGCGGAGGTGCTGTCGGGCGCCCTTGAAGTGCGCAACCTGCGGTTTGCCTATGAAGCAGGCCAGAGGGAAGTGCTGAAGGATATCAGCTTCCGCATTGCGGCGGGAGAACATGTGGCCATCGTGGGGAAATCCGGCTGCGGTAAATCCACACTGATCCGGCTGCTGCTTGGCTTTGAAAAACCTCTGGGCGGCGCGGTCTATTACGACGGTCAAAACCTGGCGGACCTCAACGCCGCGTCTGTCCGTTCCCAGCTGGGCGTTGTGCTGCAGAACGGGCAGCTCCTTACCGGTGATATCTATCATAATATTGTGGGGGTCAACGACCTGACAATGGATGACGCCTGGGCGGCGGCGGAAGCGGCAGGCATCGCGGAGGATATCCGGGAGATGCCCATGCAGATGCAGACCATGGTCAGCGAAGGCAGTACCAATATTTCCGGCGGACAGCGGCAGCGTATCCTCATCGCCCGGGCCCTGGCCGTGAAACCGGCCATCATCATCTGCGACGAGGCTACCAGCGCACTGGATAACCGGACCCAGGCCATCGTGACAAAGAGTCTTGACCGTCTGCATGCTACCCGCATCGTGGTTGCCCACCGCCTTTCCACCATCCGGAACGCAGATCGCATCATCGTGCTGGATGGGGGGCGTGTGGCGGAGAGCGGTACCTTTGACGAGCTGGTGAAGAAGGGCGGTATCTTTGCCGCCATGGTGCAACGGCAGGTCGCATAGGCGCGCGGGGAGGAAGCGTAAAAGCGCATTTTTCCTACGGCAATTTATTGAGATAGTATGGAACGATGCACTCCCGTTCTCCTGAAAGAGGGGCGGGAGTGTTTCTTTTTATCAGCAGGAAAACTTAAAATGTGATAAAATTAATATAATATAAATTAACAGAACAGGAGAGTAAGAACATGGCTAAAGAGTTTATGCAAAAGGAAAGCGCCGGCCCCAACGGCTGGACGGTTTGGACGGTGTCCGGGCGGATTGATACGATGACGGCGGACCAGGCTTATGCCGAAGGCGAGAGGATCGTGCAGCAGAACGCGAAGACAATTCTGGACATGTCGGAAATGGAGTATCTTTCCAGCGCCGGGTTACGTGTGCTGCTGCGCCTGAACAAGATGGCGAAAAAAGCCGGGAAAGAGTTTTCCCTGTCCGGGCCTTCCGGCATTGTGAAAGCAGTGCTGGAAGACAGCGGCATGGACGCGCTGTTTAAGGTGTATGGCTCGCCGGAAGAGGCTGAGTAGGGAGGTTTATTCCATGAGTTGCAA
>JAFZIG010000133.1 GCA_017554485.1 Acidaminococcaceae bacterium
GCCTGATTGTACTGAAAAGAACATAAAACGACTGTATGGGAGGCTGGACGATCCGGTTCAGTCTCCCTTTTCAGAAGGAAGGTATAGACATGCCGGACGCAGAGAGCTATTTCCGCTATATTGTGAAGGAAATCCATACAACCATTGTAGCAACTACGGATGACGAAGGGCTTCCCGTGACCGCTGCGATAGATATGATGGACAGCGATGAAAACAGTCTGTATTTCCTGACGGCAAAAGGCAAAAGCTTTTATAACCGGCTGATCAGACGCGGCTTTCTCGCGTTCACTGCCATCAAAGGCGAAGACACCATGCACTCTGTGGCAGTGTCGGTGAGAGGAAAAGTCAGGGAGATCGGCCCGGAAAGGATTCCGGATCTGTTCAGGAAGAACCCTTATATGAACGAGATCTATCCGAAGCCTGAATCAAGGCAGGCGTTAACGGTATTCCAGATCTATGAGGGTACCGGAGAATGGTTCGATCTTTCACAGAAACCGATTGAGAGAGCCTCTTTCTCCTTCGGAGGAGCAGCGGAACGAAAAGAAGGCTTTTTCGTCACACAGGAAGTCTGCATTGGCTGCGGACGGTGCATATCAGTTTGTCCGCAGAAATGCATTAAAAAGGAAAATGGAAAAGCGATTATCAATCAGAATAATTGCCTGCATTGCGGACGGTGTATGGAAGTATGTCCGGCTGGAGCCATTGTTCGGCTGTGACCGGGGAATGAAGGGATATCATGAAGTTCGAAAATGAAATCAAAAAGCTGCAGGAAGCGATCCATACAGCGGACGCGATCCTGATCGGTGCGGGAGCAGGGCTGTCCACAGCTGCCGGTCTGGCCTATTCCGGAGAGCGGTTCCACCGGCTTTTCGGAGACTTTGAAAAGAAATATGGAATCACGGATATATACACCGGCGGATTCTTTCCGTTCCCGACAGAGGAGGAACGCTGGGCCTGGTGGTCCAGGCATATCTGGTACAACCGCTATACGGATGCGCCGAAGCCTGTTTATCAGCAGCTTCTGTCCATTGTGAAGGATAAGGATTATTTTGTGCTTACGACCAATGTGGATCATCAGTTCCAGCGTGCCGGCTTTGACAAAAAACGGCTGTTCTATACCCAGGGGGACTACGGCCTTCTCCAGTGCACAAAGCCATGCTGCCAGAAAACCTGGGATAATGAGGAACAAATCCGGGAAATGGTGGAACAGCAGAAAGACATGCGAATCCCCACTGAACTGATTCCACATTGCCCGAATTGCGGACGCCTGATGACAACCAATCTCCGGGCTGACGATCAATTCGTTGAGGACGAAGGCTGGTATGAGGCCGCAAAACGGTATGACGAATTCACGGAGGAGGTCCGGGGAAAGAAACTGCTGCTCCTGGAACTGGGAGTGGGCATGAACACACCGGGGATCATTAAGATTCCGTTCCTAAAGATGGCAATGAACGATGACAAGATCACCTATGCTTGTATCGGATTAGATGATGTTTGGATTCCAGATGAGATCAAAGACCGATCCGTTGGAATTGCCGCTGATATAGCAGAGGTGATAGGGCAGCTGTAGCCCCCAAATTCATCCTGATTGACAGATTATTTGGCGGGGCAAACTCTCCCCGCTTTTTCTATTTCTATACTATATGTCTTTCCACCTTATTTTCAGAACAAAAACAACGTTGCCTTGATGAACAACGCTGTAAGGATAAAATCTTTTATTCAGCCAGCCGGGCCAAAGCTTCTATGGCATCCTCATTTTTGTATTGGGCTGCTTCCTGATACAGCTCCTTGGCTTTATCCAGATCCTGGTCTACTCCAAGGCCTTGTTCATAGAGAGTACCGAGCTCATAGCCTGCCGCGACAACGCCGGTTGCGGATTTATTATCAGAGCCTGCAACGGCTGCGAACAGTTCGGCAGCCTTTTCATAGTCCTGCTCAACCCCGAGGCCCTGTTCATAAAGCAGCCCAAGGTAATAATAACTGGTCAGATCACCGTTCTCTATACCGATTGCATAGTATTCGGCTGCTTTTTCATAATCTTGTTCAACTCCAAGGCCCTGCTCATAGATCATTCCCAGATACCGGGCAGCCTTTTTGTTATTCGCATCATAGGCCTGCTGAAATATGTCCAGGGCTTTCCCGTAGTCCTGCTCAGCACCCTCTCCTGTCAGGTATGCGATTCCCAGGTTCAGAAGCTGCATATCACCGCCGCCTCTGCCACCTCGCTGATTACCTTCCGCAAAAGAGACTGTGGTTATGGAGAGGAGCAGGACGAGTAATAGAAGGACCAATCCGATCTGTTTCATGCC
>JAFZIG010000134.1 GCA_017554485.1 Acidaminococcaceae bacterium
ACAGGAGATCAAGGAACTGCGTGAGCTTTTGGCGCAAACTGACGATCCCGAAAAGATCAAAACGCTGAAACGGGCGATTTCCGACAAGCAGACACATTACAATATCCTGGCAGACAGGGCAAGATTACAACGATAACACAATATTCTTTGTTTATCGGGGGCGTATGCCGTTGGCATGGGCCTTGGCTTATTATGTCCGGCTGCTTATGAAAAAACAGAATTATATTTGCAGATCAGAGAAAGGCGTGGGTAATATCCCGGAAGGACTATCCCTTTGACGAGTCCGGCGAGGGGAAAGGGGGATGTTACCCGTGCTTTTTTATTTATCCCCTTGCATAGACCCTTTAAAAAGTGATATCATTATATAAATATAAAATTATTATGGATAATTGTTTCTATATACGCATTACAGGAGGTTATGACAGTGGATAAACTGATTGTACGCGGCGGAAACCGCCTGGTTGGCACAGTCAAGACCAGCGGGGCGAAAAATGCGGTTCTGCCGATCATTGCGGCATCGATTTTAGGCGAGACGCCCAGTCATCTGGAAGAGATCCCCAAACTGGAAGATGTGCGCACCATTTGCGGCGTATTGAAATATTTAGGTGTAAAGATAGATGACAGCCAGGAACATGAGCTAACCCTGGACACGTCCCGTATCTCTGCCTATGAAGCCCCCTATGAGCTGGTCCGTACCATGCGGGCTTCTTTTGTAGTGCTGGGGCCGCTGCTGGCCCGGAAAGGGCACGCCCGTATTTCCCAGCCGGGAGGCTGTGCTATCGGCAGCCGTCCTATCGATCTGCATTTAAAAGGCTTTGAAGCGCTGGGCGCGAGGATTTCCCAGGATCACGGTTTTGTGGAAGCATATGCTCCCGACGGGCTGAAGGGAGCGGATATTTATCTGGATTTCCCCAGCGTGGGCGCTACGGAAAATATTATGATGGCTGCCTGCCTGGCTGAAGGGACTACCACACTGGAAAATCCCGCGGAGGAACCGGAAATTGTCGATCTGGCCAACTATCTGAACCAGATGGGGGCACGTATCAGGGGAGCGGGAACGGATGTGATCCGTATTGAAGGCGTTAAACAAATGCATGGCGCGGAGCATATTGCCATTCCGGACCGTATTGAGGCGGGTACCTACATGATCGCGGCGGCCATGACCCATGGCGATGTGATCATCGAAAATGTACTGGCGGAGCATCAGAAGCCGCTGCTGGCCAAACTGCGTGAAGCTGGCGTAATGATTGAAGAGGATATTGACCGGATCCATGTAGCCTGTCCGGGAGAATTGAAAGGCGTAAATGTTAAGACACTGCCGTACCCCGGCTTCCCGACGGATATGCAGGCCCAGATCATGGCCATGATGACGATCTGTCAGGGCCGCAGCACGGTGATGGAGACAGTTTTTGAAAACCGTTTTATGCATGTGATTGAATTAAACCGTATGGGAGCGAATATTGCTACCACAGGGGCCCGGGGGGCCATTATTGAAGGGCCTGCCAAGCTCACAGGCTGTGAAGTGAGCGCTACGGATTTGCGGGCCGGCGCCGCCATGATCCTGGCAGGGCTGGTTGCGGAGGGCACGACTACCGTTGGCAATCTGCACCATATCGACCGGGGTTATGAAGATATTGTTGGAAAATTGCAGGGATTGGGCGCAGATATACAGCGCATTAGTGTGAAAGATTGAATATATTCAGACGTTAGCATCCCACATAGGGTTTGAGCGTATAATGACGTATGTGGAATGCAGTAACTGTCATTATTTTGCTGTACTAGGAGAAAAAGCATGTTTGGTGGACATACAGACATTGGCATTGATTTGGGAACGGCCAATATTTTGGTTTACGTAAAAGGCAAGGGGATCGTTCTGAACGAGCCTTCCGTAGTCGCGGTGGAAAAAGCCAGCAATAAGATCCTGGCAGTGGGGGCGGAAGCCCGGGATATGCTGGGACGTACACCCCAGGGAATCGTAGCGGTACGCCCGTTAAAAGAAGGTGTAATCGCTAACTATACAATTACCCAGAAGATGTTGGAATACATCGTGAACAAGGTGGCGGGGAAGAGTTTCTTCTTTAAGCCCCGTGTAATGACCTGCATTCCGGTACATATCACTTCCGTGGAAAAACGGGCCGTGCTGGAGGCGACGATCCAGGCCGGCGTATCCAAAACATATCTTATTGAAGAACCTTTGGCCGCCGCGTTAGGCGCGGGGCTGGATATTATGGTGCCTTCCGGGAAGATGGTGGTGGATATCGGCGGCGGGACTACGGATATTGCCATATTAAGCTTGGGCGGTGTGGTGGACAGTGATTCAGTCCGCATCGGCGGTGACAAATTCGATGAAAGCATCGTTCGTTTTGTAAAAAAGGAATACAATGTACTCATTGGAGACACGACGGGTGAAAACATAAAGAAAGAAATCGGCAACGTGCATCCTGACGCGGAGGTTAAGAGCATGAATGTCCGGGGGCGGGACGGAATCAACGGTCTGCCTACTACAGTTACGGTAACTTCCGAAGATGTCAGGAAGGCTTTGGAAGAACCGTTAGAGACCTTGATAGGGCGCATCCGCTCCGTGCTGGAAAAATGCCCGCCGGAATTGTCGGCGGATATTGTGGACAATGGGATTTATCTTACCGGCGGCGGCGCGCTGCTGGGCGGTCTGGCCAAGGTACTGGAAGAAGATACGGGAATCCGCGTTTTTGTAGCGGAAAGCCCGTTAGACTGCGTAGCTATCGGTACCGGCAAGGCGCTGGATAACCTGGACAAACTGCGCCCCGGCACAATATACAGTAATGCTATGTTTTGAATTGAAAAAGCTTCAGGACGGTTTTGGAAAGCTTTAGTAAGGCGCCCGGTTCCATGCCGTCCTAATTGATTTTACAGGAACATAAAAGATGAAAAAAATTTTTAGTTGGATTTTGAGTGGAGCACGCAGGATCATTCTGCTGCTGACGGTGGTTCTATTGCTGCCGCAGTCTTCTGCGCTGGCGCAGATAGCAGGCATGCGGGTTGGCAGCGGTGCTGCCCGGATACGTATCGTGCTGGACATGGACAGCGCGGCAAAATTTAAAGACCGCAGCACACAGGATCGGATCATGCTGGAAATTGATACCGCTGCGAAAAACAGGATCCAGCGTAAATTAGATGATACCACGGTTTCGGAAGTTGTATTGGAAAAGGCCGGAAAGGCCTCAGCCAGTTTGCAGATCAATCTGAAGAAACCGGCGCAGCATAAGGTTCTTGTACTGAAGAATCCCAATCGGCTTGTTATCGACGTGTACCGCATCCAGATTATTAAGATTAATAAAGATCTGGGGAAAGGCTTACAGTACACCTTCTGGCAGGATGACATGAACGGGCTGCCGGTGCGCTTATATGTGCTGAGCATGGCGCCGGACAGCGGGTATTATCTGAAACCGTTTCCCGGCGCCGTACATGCCAACGGCAGGGGAAAACTGCTGCGTACGGCTGTGGCAACCGGCGCCAGGGCAGCTGTGAATGCCTGCTATTTTGATACGGACGGCTGGGTAATCGGTAATTGTAAGTGGAATGACAGTTTCTACGGGGTAGAATCTTCCCCTCACAGCGCACTGGTCGTAGACAGGGAAGGAAAGCCTTCGGTACAGAAGGATCTGGCTTACCAGGGGACGGCGACCCTGCCCGGCGGCAGGACCCTTACCATTTTGGGTATGAATCGGCAGCGTATTGCCGACGACCTGGTACTGTTCAACGGGAATTTTGGCCGCGGAACCCGCACCAATGAACATGGCCGTGAGGTCCGAATCCGCCAGGGAAGGGCGGTGGAAATTGCTACCAAAGGCAATATGCCGCTGGACAGCGGCTCCCTCGTATTGTCCGGCCACGGAGTGAATGCTGCTGCGCTGGCAAATATTAGAAAGGGAGACCGGGTGGCTGTAAACCAGACATTGGGCAGCCGTAAGGCAGACGAGGCTCGTGTCGTTGTGGGAGCAGGACCTCTCCTGCTGGAAAACGGGCAGGTTAACGTCCGTATCCGGGAGGAAGCTATTGCGCCGGACATTGCCTTCGGGCGTGCGCCCCGGACCGGAGCCGGCGTTACGGCAGACGGAACGGTGTTGCTGATGGTCGTAGACGGCCGCAGCCAGCATTCTGCCGGTATGACGTTAAAAGAATTCGCGCAATACCTGAAGCGCTTTGGGGCTGTTTCTGCCGTAAATTTTGACGGCGGCGGTTCTTCTGAAATGGTACTGGACGGCAAGATTATGAACCGCCCTTCTGACGGTTCGGAGCGACCGATAGGCATTGGTCTGGGTATTTTCAGGAAATAGCGTACGGCAATCTGATGCGCTTTTCATGGTATCCTGTTATCCCTGCAACTGATTTGACACAAAGTACTTTGCCAAAATGACGTATTCGTTGTATAATTAAATATTATAATAGGTGTATTATACATAAAAACGTTGTATTAAATTCTGGATAGAAAACTAAACCGTAAGGACTTTTTTGTAAAGGAATTCATTCATGAAAAAAATATTCCTGTTGCTTTTGTTTTTGTCTGTCGCTGTCCAGGTTTTTGCCCGGACGCCGCTGATGCCGGTGGAAAACTTAAAGGCAGGAATGCGGGGCTATGCGAAGACCGTTATTTCCGGTGATACCATAGAGACCTTTCCGGTAGAGGTGCTGGGGGTCACGGGCAGCGATTCCATGGGGTATCAGATACTGATCAGGGCCAGCGGCGACGTAATGGAACGCAGCGGCGGTATTGCCCAGGGGATGAGCGGCAGTCCGGTGTATATTGATGGCAGACTGGCAGGCGCCATTGCCTACGGTACGGCTTTTACCGATCCCCATTACTGTCTGCTGACACCGATTCAGGACATGCTGGATATCCTGGATAAACCGGAACCTCACAGGGCTGCTGCCAAGGCTTCTTTGTTGCCCAAAGGCACACCGCTGCTGGCAGGAGGTTTTTCGCCTGCAGGGGTTTCCGCATTGCAGGAAGGGCTGCAGCCTTTTGGCCTGACGGTTGCGGATACCGGAGCTTCCGGCAACACATCTTCTGCCAAAGATCTGGAACCGGGCAGTTCTGTGGGAGCTGCCCTGATACAGGGTGATTTGACGCTGGGGGCATTGGGTACGGTGACCTGGACTGATGAACAGGGCAGGATTCTGGCTTTCGGTCACCCTTTTATGAAACGGGGCGCTGCGGATTTTTTCCTGACCAAGACTTGGGTGCTGGCTTCTCTGCCCAATCTGCAGGCTGCCTATAAGGTTGGTAACATCGGCGCGGCGGCGGGTACATTCAACCAGGACCGCAATGCGGGAATCGCAGGAAGAATCGGACGTTTGCCCGCTTATATTCCTTTATATGTATCTGTTACAGATTCCACTCGTTCCCGGAATGGCAGTGCCAGGGTGAAAATTGTCAATGACGAACAACTGGCCCCTGCGCTGGCAGCCTCTGTCCTGACAAGTCAGGCTGCCAAGGTTGCGGATCACGGAGCAGGGGGCAGCGCCCGTATCCTGTTTGATATAACAGCGATGGACAGCAAAGGGGAATTGTTGCATATTTCCCGGGAAAACATGTATTTTGACAAGGCGGCTCTGATTAAACAACTGCCGGCCGAACTGCAGGAAACCGTGCAGGTACTGTTGCAGAACAAACTGGAGAAAGTCAGGATCTCAAATATTGATGTCAATGTAGACGCCAGCACGGAAAGCCTGGTTGCTGAAATCAAAAAGGTTATGGTAGAAGAAAAGGAACCGAAATCGGGCGACACGATTCATCTGAAGGTTACGCTGAAGCCATACCGGGGACAGGAATTTGTCCGGACGGTAGGTTATAAGCTGCCCAAGGATGCGTCCGGCGAAGTACGGCTAAATGTCCGGGGCGGCGCTTCTATGGCCTGGATCCAGGAACTGCTGCGCAAGCAGAAGGAAGGCGGAGAATCCCAGACTTCGGCTAAAAAGGAAGACAAGAAAAAGGATATTAAGCTTTCCGATTATGTCCGGGAAGTCAATCAGGCAGACCGCAACAATGATATTATTATTGAATACGCGCCGGATCAGAAACGGCAGACGGCCCGCAGCGAAGAAGAGGGAGAAGCTTCGCTGGCTTCCCTGTTGGCCGGCGGACGCAACAAGCAGTCCGTAGCCATTGACTATATTGTTGACGGTGAGCAGAAGGTCACGGTCAAACTGCCTTAAAATTGTCATAAGTTGTTAGTATTATACAGTTGGAATAGCAGATTTTCGCGTGTTGCTATTACCGGAACCGTCTGTGATTAGAGGATCTGGTTCCGGGGAAAGGAGAGCAGTATATGCTTCAAGATATATGTACTTTCGTTGGCGCCGTTATCTTGAATTTTTGCCGGGCAACCGGACAGATGATGCTGCTCTTTTTGGAAACACTGTCCAGGATCAGGAAAGTCAGTATCAAAGAGATGCTGCGGCAGATGGCTCTCCTGGGAGCGGATTCTCTGCCCATCGTCCTGTTGACCATGCTGTGTACCGGTATGGTTTTCTCTGTACAGACGGCGAAAGAATTTGTGGCGCTAGGAGCGTCCGGTACCGTAGGCGGGATTGTGGCAATCGCCATGGGACGGGAATTGGTGCCGGTCCTGACGGGGGTTGTGGTTGCCGGCCGTATCGGCGCGGCCATCGCGGCAGAACTGGGGACGATGAAAGTAACGGAGCAGATAGATGCGCTGCGGGTGATGGCTACCAGTCCGGTACAGTATCTGGTGGTGCCTCGTTTTTTGGCCATAGCGCTGATGATGCCGGTACTGATTGTATTTGGGAATTTTATCGGTAACGCAGGTGGTTATTTTGTCGCCCACTATTACGCGGACATCGGTTCTATGACGTATCTGCATTCCATTAAGCAGTTTTGTGAGCCTTTTGACCTGTTCGGAGGTATGATAAAAGGCGTAGTCTTTGGCGCTATTATCAGCATCGTGGGCTGCTTCAAGGGCCTCAACGCAAAGCAGGGCGCGGAGGGTGTCGGGCTTGCCACTACGGCTTCGGTAGTCCTTTCCATTATATTGATTTTTATATTTGATTACTTTCTGACCGTACTGTTATATGTTGGTGAATAAGTGAGGCATTATGGCTGAATCTGTAATATCCCTGCAGGGGCTGGAGCTTGCGTTTGGCGAAAAAAGGGTTCTGCAGGGGGTCGATCTGGAAGTAAAAAAAGGGGAGACCATGGCGGTCATCGGGCCTTCGGGTACAGGCAAGAGCACTATCCTGAAGGTGCTGATCGGCCTGCTGGCGCCAACAGGCGGTAAGGTTTTTATTGAAGGCCAGGACGTCTCCTCCCTGACGGAAGAAGAATGGAATGAAATCCGTAAGCATATAGGGATGGTATTCCAGTATTCTGCGTTGTTTGACTTTCTGGATGTGGGAGAAAATGTCGCTTTCGGCTTGCGGCAGCATTTCCGGCTGCCGGAAGAAGAGGTGAGGCAGAAGGTGGACGACCTTTTGGAGGATGTAGGGATGTCAGATGCCAGGGCAATGTATCCGGTGGAACTTTCCGGTGGCATGAAAAAGCGGGTGAGTCTTGCGCGGGCCCTGGCAATCGAACCGCGTATCGTCCTCTATGACGAGCCCACGGCAGGCCTTGACCCCATACGTATGATGAACATCAGCCGACTGATCCGGGAGACCCAGCGCAAACACAAAGTAACATCGATCCTGGTAACCCATGACATGGACTCGGTATACGAGGCTGCCGACAGGGTAGCCCTGATCAACAACGGGAAAATCGTAGCGGTAGGAACACCGGAAGAATTCAGACACTCGGAGGATCCCCTGATCCGGGGCTTTATTACCGGGGAAGAGATTACAGGAGCAACGGAGGCATTTCGATGAAAACAAGTGAGACAAAAGTTGGCGCGCTGACGCTGGGCGGGGCAGTGATCCTGGCGGGCATGATCAGCTTTTTAGGAGCTTTTAAACTGTTTGATGGCGGATATGACCTGCATGTGGCCTATCCCTCGGTGAATGGCCTCCAGGTTGGCAGTGCGGTGCGGTATGCAGGCGTTCCTATCGGTTCAGTCAAAGCTGCCAAGGTGGAGCCGGATCAGGTCGTGATCACCATGCATGTCAACAAAGATGTGAAGATACCTCAGGAAGCAGAATTCTCCATCGGTTCGGACGGCGTGATGGGGGAAAAATTCGTAGATGTGAGGCCGCCTAAAAAATACAGCGGTGTCTATGTGAAGCCCGGCAGCAGCCTGACAGGCCAGCCCGGCGGGGATATCAATGACTTTATGGCCAATTCCGGTAAGGTGCTGGAAAAAGTTGAAGGCATTGCCGACGCCCTGAATAACGTATTTGGCGACAAAGAAGTCCAGAAATCCATGCGGGACGGGTTTATCAATGCCCGGGAAATCAGTAATAATCTTAATCAATTTACTAAAGTGATGGCTGAGTCTGCTAAAGAAAACCAGGCAGAAATCAAGAACATGATTGCCCAGTTCAACCAGATGAGCGTACGGATGAACAAAGCCATGGGACACTTGGAAAGCCTGATGGAAGGCGCGGACGCCAACGGACAGACTGGGAAAAATGTGGCTGTAATGGCTCAAAACCTGGCTGTTACCAGTAAAAATCTGGAAGATATTTCCAATACTCTGGCGGAGGTTGCCAGAGACCCCCAGACAAAAGAAGATTTACAGGCGACTATCCATAATGCCCGGGGCGTGACGGAACGAGCCAACAAGATCCTGGGCATGGGCGACGGGATGAAAGTCAAGACACATGTGGATGTATTCCATACTGTGGAAGGCGATAAATGGCGCAGCAACTTTGGGATGCAGTTTAACAAAACGAAAAAGGGAACGTACGGTTATCTGGGCGCTTCCAGTATCGGGGACGATACCAAGCTGGACCTGTATTTCGGCAAACGCTTCCGCAATCTTGACATCAGCACCGGCGCCATGCAGGGTAAATTCGGTGTAGGACTGGGGTATGATATTAACAGCAGGTTCCGTATCTATTCTCAATTGTATGACTTCAGTGACAGCAAGCTGCGGTTAGGTGGGGAATATATGATTAAAGACAAGTTTTTCCTGGTAGGCGAAAGCCTGGACCTGCTCCACGGCAGCAGACGGGATGTGTACGTGGGCTTGAGGGCTTATTTCTGATAATTAGTTGAGATTATATAAGGAACGTGATGTTTTCATGAATGGATGTTCTGAATTGAACGGTTAGTAATGGCGCTGTTGCTATAAAGTTGACTTTTGTGTCAAAAACCATATATAATTATTTGGCTGGCTTATTTGCCAGCAAATTGGAGGTATGGACATGGAAATGAAAAAAACTGCACGTACAGCCTTGTTAAGTGCGTTATTTACCGCATTGCTGGTGCCTGCTGCTTTTGCGCAGGAAACGTTGCCTATTGATTTGCAAACGGCTATAGATAAGGCTTTTGCTACTCATGCGGATATAAAAAAAGCGGAATACAGCCTGGATGCGGCACGGGCGGATTATAACGCCGCCAGGGAAAGTTTCGGGCCGCAGATTTCCCTGACTCACAATACAAGCCGTGGCGGATATTGGGATGATGGCCAGACGATAAACAATAATTACAATAACTCAGTGGGGTTGTCAGTCCCGGTTTTTAATGCTTCATTAAATGCAGCGGAGAAACAGGCAAAAGCACGATACCAGAGCAGCGTATTAGGAGAAGAACAGGCGTTCATTACGCTGAAACATGAAGTTTCCAATGCCTATTACACCCTGCTGGCGGCCATAGACGCCCAACAGGTATGCGAACAGTCCGTAACGGCCCTGGAAGACCACCTGAAAAATGTACAGGCCCAGTATGATGTGGGAGTAGTGGCCAAGGTTGACCTGCTCCGCAGTGAAGTAGAACTGACCTCGGCCCAGCAGGACCTGATTAAAGCGGATAACCGCCATAGTATTGCAGAAGCCAGGCTGAATAATTTAATGGGGATCAATCAGGATACCAAGCTGGCCCCGGTAGAAGAATTGAAGTATACGGTTTATGGAGAAACACTTCCACACTGTATTGACTATGCTATGCTCCATAGTTTGGAACTGCAGAGAAGCCGCCTGCAGGTAAAAGCGGCAGAAGCAGCCCTTAATAGTGCTAAAGCAAACTGGATTCCGTCAGTGGCAGGTACTGTTTCCAATGGGTGGAATAATGGACATTGGCCGGGAGACGATAATTCAAATTGGAGTGCGGGCTTCAGGTTTACTATGAATAATATATTTGACAGCGGTGTTACGAAATCCAAGGTTGCATCTGCCAAAGCAGCTTTGATGAGTGCCAAGGAGTCTTACCGGCAGGATACGGATGCCCTGGAACTGGAAGTACGGAACTGCTATAATACCCTGCGAGAAGCAGAAAAACGAATCTCTACTACCCAGGTCGCCGTGGCCAAGGCAGAGGAAGATTACCATATCGCCCAGGTCCGTTACGAGGCCGGCGTCGGCACCAATACAGATGTACTGGATGCCCAGGTGGCGCTTCACCAGGCACGCAACAATTATAATACTGCCTTGTATGATTATAACCTTGCCATAGTTGCCTTGGATTCTGCTATGGGTATTGAAGCTCGGCCTGCCGATTATAAGTATCTGACCTACGGTGAACGGTATAAAGCGACCAAGGCAGCATATGATGCAGCGGTAGAAACTACTGATTCCGACAAGGCGTTGAAAGAAACGGTAAAAACGCTGGAACAGGCCCGGAAGGAACGCCGGAAGGCGGCATCGGCAGCTAAGAAATAAAACCGAAAATATAGTTTAGCTGGTTTTGTAGTAGAAGTAGTTTTATATGGTTATTATATGATTAACTTGACTGTCAGCCGGAACATCGTTTCCCGATGATGATCCGGCTGATTGTTTTTTATGGGCGTAGATTTTTACAGGCTGTTGGTTTTAACAATAAAATTCACAGATGTGATACAAAAAACAGCTGTATTTCTGCGGCTTTTTTGCTATAATAATATTATTAATATGGGATATTAGTGTTATTTGTAATATTATAGCGGATTAATAACCCGGAATACGGACAAGTATTTATATTAATGTTATCGTGGAAATCAGAAACCTGATGGGGGCTCGAATTATAAAATGAATTGGCTGGTAAAGTGGCTTACAGGTATCGTAGTGGTCTTTTGCGTCCTGTTTTTTGCTGTTACACAGCTGGTACTGCCGGATATGATGAAGCAGGCAGCCCCTTATGCGGAAAAACTGGCGGCCGATTACGTCAACGGTACGGTACAGATCGGTTCCGTAACCTGGTCCGGGAGTAACAGGCTTCTGGTACAGGATATTGTTGTTAAGGACCAAAAGCAGCAGGACGTCGCAATAGTGCCCAAGGCTAACATATCCGTTAATCCGTTTAAGGCGCTTTCCGGACTGGAAAAGGCTGTTTCTGTAATTGACCTGGAAAAACCGACAGTTTACATAAAGCAGGATAAAGACGAGAGATGGAATTATGAGAGCCTTTTGAAGCCATCCCAATCCGAAACCACTCCATTCTATGGGAAAATCAATGTACAGCAGGGAACTGCGGTGGTACAGCTTCCGGAAGGTACGTGGCAATATCAGATTGAAGGATTTGTGGACGGAAGTTACAATCCGGCTTTTGACCTGAACTTTAAGGTAGATGCGCCCGGTATGGCAACGGCGAAAGTATTGGGCAGTATGGACAATAAAGGTGTGGGAAAGGTCGTGATGAAATCAGACCGGGTGGATCTGGCGCCATACCATGCGCTTGCGCTCCGGTATGGACAGGTTAAAGAGGCCGCCGGTCAGGTTACGGATATTGACGGCGAATGGAGCAATGACGGCAAGAATACAGTATTAAGAGGAAAATGCGGCCTGCGGGATGTCAGGGGCCGTTATCAGATGAAGGAACAGGAAGTGTCGTTCCGAATTACCGGGGATGTTTCTTCGACGGATCATGTCATCACTGTAGATAAACTGCAGGTCAGCATCAATGAACAGGCTGCGATACTTTCCGGCGTGCTGGATATCCATGATCCGGATAATCCGGAAGGCCATCTTTCCCTGCAGTCTGACAAAGTAACATATGATGGCGAAACCTTTACGAATATAACGGCAGAAGCGGTATTAGCGGGGAACAAGGCAGCTGTGAATTATTTATCTGCCGCGTACCGGGGCGGCCGGATCAGCGGTCAGGGTGTATATGAACTGGCATCCGGCAAACTGACAGGAGCGGCTGATATCCGGAAAGTGACCCTGGATGGTGAAAAGGTCAACGGAGAGAGGTTTCTGCTGAATGCGGTGTTGGCCGGCAGCGGGACCTATGACAGGGAAGAAGGAAGATTAAATGTAAACGTGGCCGCTGACACGATGAACCTGCAATGGCGGGACACCGTACTTAACGTCATGGATTTTGACGCTGATTTAACCAATGACGGCGCAGAAATCCGCACATTTTCCGCGCTGACAGGAACCGGCGCGCTGCAGGCTGCAGGCAGAGTGTCTTTTGACGGCGGTTTTGACCTTGCCGGGCGGATGGCAAATATGCCATTGGCTCCTGTTCTGGCTGTGGCCGGGCAGGAAGGCAGCGGGTTTGTTTCTGCTTCTTCGTATCATGTATACGGCGGGGGAGGGCATTACAATTTTGAAGGACCGGTACAGTTGCAAGACGTCGCTTACAGGGACATGTTCCTGCAGGACGGTCAGGGCCTTGTTACGGTTCGTGACAATGTTGCGGAATTAAAAGATTTCCAGCTTACTATGGATCGGGGAAGCCACACGGCAAACGGAACTGTCGATCTGCAGGGCGAAGAACCGCGGTTTGATCTGGCCTTGGAAACCGAAAAAGTCCGTATCGAGCCGTTGCTGGCAGTGGCGAAACTGCAGGATACAGTTACGGCTACAGGAAATCTGACAAACCGTATGCGTATAACGGGTACATTATCTGACCTCGAAGTACAGGGTGAAGCGGATATGTCCGACGGCAGCGTGGAAGGTTATCTGGTGGATTCGGTGACCGGCAGGTATTTTTACCACGGGGGCACCTTGCGGCTGGATAATGTTGTAGTCAAAGCATTATCCGCTACCTTAAAACTGCACGGTGTTATGGACTCCGACCGGCATCTTGATTTTCAGGCTGATGCAGCTGATGTGGATTTGAGCCGCTTGCCAATCCGTGAAGAGAGTATTGTCCTGGCAGGTTATGCATCCGCCCAGGGACACCTGTCCGGGACAATGGAAACCCCGCTGTTTGCCGGGAATGTCACCAGTGAAGAGTTTTTTGTTAATAAAGTGTCGGTGAAAAACCTGCAAGGCGTTCTGGTCAGTAACGGAAAAGATATCAATTCGTTAAAAGGGACCTGTGAACAGACCAATACGGATGGGCTGACTTCTGCCTATATGATTGACCTGACTTTAAATATTCCCCAGCGGGATCTCCGGGGAAAAATGGGGATCATGTACGGGGATCTGCAAAATATCCTGAAAATGGCAAAAGTTGATTTTCCCATTAAGGGATTGGCGGCAGGTACGCTGGAGTTTAACGGCCCCAATGCGGATACAGTGGCAGATTTTTGGGGATATAACCTGGATATTAACGGTGTAAAATACGACCAGATGGCGCTGAAAGCGCGGTTTAGAAAAGGTATTCTTACTGTTGACAGTATTAAGCTGCAGGAAGACAGGGATTTTTACCGGGAGGGCACAATAGCGCTTCGCGGTACGGTTGATTTTCGCAGGAAAACGATGGATATGCGGGCCCGTGCGGTTGACGCGAACCCCGCCATCCTGACTGCTTTTATGCAGCGTCCGGTAACTCTGACCGGTTCGCTGAATATGACAGCGCGCCTGGAAGGGCCGTGGGACAAACTGAAGGGAAACGGTTCCGCGCAGTTGGTGCAGGGCAGTCTGGAAGAAGTGGCTTTTGATCGGGCTGCGGTTGAGTTTAAACTGGATAATAATGTAATTACGCTGGATCAATTCTCAGCCGAACAGGACATGTATAAACTGACGGCTGTCGGTGGGATTCCGGTAGATGTGTTCCGCGAAAAGGGAGCAAGGAAAAATCCGGATGCCCAGATGGATATCCAGGTTGATTTTAATCAGGCCAGCCTGGCTGTATTCGGAACACATCCCAGAATAGACTGGGGCGTGGGCAGTACCAAAGGCCTGGTGAAGATAACGGGTACCTTGGAAGATCCGCGAATGTATGGAAATATCAAAGTGGAAGAGGGATGTCTGAAACTGAAAGATGTCCACACATTGTTAGATAAGGTTGCTATGAACGTTGTCTTCAATGGCAGCCGCATTATTGTTGAAACACTTGCGGCAGAATTGGGTAAAGGCACGTTGGAAGCTCACGGAAGCTATGATTTTAGGGCTCCGGACGAACAATCATACCTGTTTAACGCTGTTGCGAAAAACGCGGAGGTAGAATCGGCGATATTTAAAGGCCGTATTAACGGATCTTTTGCTGTGTCTCCGGAATATTATCGGATTCCGAAGCAACTATTACAAAACCAGACTTCTGAATCCGGAAACGCAGAGAAAAACACTGTATCGGTACCTGGCATGGAAGAAGGCTGGCGTCCAAAAATCGCTGCGGATATATTGTTGGATGACCTACTGATAAATATGCCGACGATTCCATCCCTGGGGGAAGGAAACAGCAATCTGGGGATGGATGTATCCGTTAAACTGGGTTCCAAAGTACACCTGTATAATAAATACTTATATGACTTGTGGCTGAAGGGCATGATACATGCTACCGGCAGTACGGTCTTTCCAAGGATTGACGGCAGTATCGATGCGGAAAAAGGGACTGTAACCTATCTCCGGACACGTTTTAAAGTCGATAAAGGTTCAGTCAGGTGGCCCCAGCCGGGATCGTTCCTGCCTCATGTAAAACTGAACGCAAATACGAAGTTTAGCCGGTATCGGATAGCGCTTCAGATAGATGGTTCTTTGCGTAAAGATAATCTGGATATGAAACTGCAGTCGAATCCATACCTGTCACAGAACGCCATTGTCCGGATGCTGACGTTGCAGCGTACTTCTGCCGGCAGTGACGATATAACGAATGAAGATATGCAAAACCTGCTGATTGCCGGGTTGGAGACGGGTCTGCTGGGGGATGTGGAACAGTCCATCAGGAAGGCTTTGGGAATTGATGAATTTCGAATTTATGTCGGTAAGGTTGAGAACGGTGTTGATTTTGATAACCGGATCATCCGGGAGCTGACAGAGGAAGAAAAAGAACAGTATAATTTCCTGATTGCCAAGAATTTGACGGATCGTTGGAAGATAGGCTATACAAGCAGCTTTGATGGAAGATATAATAATATCTATACGCAATATCAGCTTACGGAACACATGAATATCACGCTTTCCCAGAACGAAGACCATGACAGGCGATACAGCGTGGAATACCGCATAACATTCTGATCAGAGGTGGAACATCGTGTTACAGCAATATCTGGAAGAACTGAAAAAAATCAAACTTCTTTCCCCGGAAGAGGAAAAATCTCTGTGGAGCCAGGAAGCGGAAGGAAGCGAGGCGGCTCATCAGAAACTGATCAGTGCCTATCAGCCCCTGGTCTTTAAAACCGCCGCGCAGTTCCATATGCCGGAAGAAGTTACATTGGAACTGATCCAGGAAGGTACAGTCGGTCTTCTGGAGGCCTCGGAAAATTACGATTATACAAAGGGCGTGGCATTCAGCCTGTATGCGGTTCATCGTATCCGGGGGAGGATGTGTGATTTTTTGGACCGGGAGTTTTCCCGTTATGAACTGTCCTTGGACAGGGAAACTGCGGAGGGATTGAGTCTGGTGGATTTTTTGCCTGATTCTCAGCTGCTTCCGGAAGAGGTGGCAGAACGCCATGCGGTCTCAGACCGGGTATCCTGGGCGGTCAATCGTCTGCCGCAAAAGGAAAAGCAGGTTCTGCAGGGGATTTTTTTGGAGAACAAGACGCCTTCCGATCTGGCTGCTGATATTCATGTAACACCGCACCATATATACCGGCTGGAAAAACAGGGGGTACGCAGGATACGGGGTATGTTATCCCGTTTTATGCGGGAGTTTAAAAGATAAAAGAGCAGTACGGTCATTTTCGTACAATAACTAAAGAAAAGAAGCAGTATTGCTTTGTAAAACCGGGAGAAAGACAAATAATCTATTAAAATTAGCGTTTTTTGAGTTTTTTATGCAAGTTAATTTGCCAAGTTTATTCAGATTATATATAATCATATGTGAGTTTGGAGGTGTAACCTATGACTCAGAGCAGGTCTGTCTGCAGCCGTATCCGGAATGCCCGTGCCAGCCTGGATAGTGCGGAACGCAACTTTCGCAGCAATCAGGAGGTTCGCGGTGAACTGGACCTGATGCTGGCGGAGGCAGAACTGGATAATTTACGGCAAAAGCGTTCGCGTTTTTCCTGGACGCGCCATATGTTGGCGGCCTGTTTTGCTGTTCTGCTGCTGGCTTCGGGCTGTCTGGGCTGGTGGTGGGCTTCTGCGTCTGGCGGGAACACGATAAATGCGGCCGGGTTAGAGGGAATGCCAACTGTTGCGGAGCAGAAAGATACAGTAACAGTTACGCATAAACAGGCTGCTGTTTCGAGCCAGAATAGCACATATCCTGTTTCAGTAGCTGAAAAGAAACCTGTTGAAAAAGAAAAATCTGCTGCTGTAAAGCCTGTTGAGGCAGCAGGGATGCAAAAGATTGAAAATAAAAGCGGAGGCGTCCGTCTTTCCGCTGTTGAGATGCGTAAGCTGATCCGTTCCGGCAAGCAGGAACTGGAAAATATGCGCTGAGCTTTGTTTTGTTTTTTAAAATCACCGTCAGGTGTTTAGATATAAGGGATTTTTACTGAAAAATTTTCTATTTCCAACAAACAGGGAGGTTTACTGGTATTATGAAACATGCTTTTGGAAAGCAGATAACAATTGGTCTGATGGCTTCTTTGATAATTGCGGGTCCTGTATTTGCGGAGACTACTCCGACAGTATCAGAGTCTATCAGCAGGAAGAAGAAACCTGTCGCTACTACTCAGTCCCAGGAACCTGTACAGACACAGAAAAACGGAGCTGCGGGACCTGCCGTTTCCGGTGTGAACCGCTTAAATCTTCCGCCTATGCAAAGGCCCGCCCCGGCCCAGGATCTCAATGCACAGGAAGAAGGTCAGGAAAACCTGGCTCCTTATCTTGATAAAACCCTGACAAAAATCAGTATTGAAGGCAATGAAGAAATACCGGCAGAGGATATTTTAAAGCTTACTTTCAGTAAACCGGGGCTGCCTCTGACAGAAGAAGGAATTACCAGAGATTTGCAGGCTATTTACGGCATGGGCTGGTTTTATGATCTCTACCCGTCTTTCCAGCTGGTTCCGGAAGGGGTACAGGTAACCTATCATGTTCATGAAAATCCAAAATTTGATCATCTGGAAGTATCAGGGAATACCAAAGTTTCTACAGAAAAGATACGCGAGATAGTAAATCTGCCGAAGGGTAAGATTGTTAATATCAGGGAATCTACCCGGAAACTGAATTTTGTGGAAGAGCAGTATAAGAGAGATGGCTATATCCTGGCCCGTATTACGGATGTCCGCTTTTTGCCTGACGGGGTTTTGGCTGTAGAAATCAACGAAGGCATTGTGGAAGATTTTAAAGTCAAAGGTAATGTCAAGACAAAAGATAAAGTAATTTTAAGGGAAATCCGCCTGAAAAAGGGAGAACCTTTTAATTCGGCACTGGCCCGCCGTTCTATGAACCGTATCCAGAATCTGGGCTTTTTTGAAGACGTCAATATGAAACTGAATCCCGGCCGTCAGCCTAATGCTGTAGAAATGGAAGTCAATGTTGTTGAGATGAATACCGGGACTTTCGGTATTGGCGCAGGTTACAGTGATGCAGATGGTTTTGTCGGCATGATTTCTGTTGGTGATAAGAATTTGCGGGGTACCGGTGACAGTATTATGCTTCGCTGGGAATTTGGCGGTGAGGATAACAGAAACTACGAGCTTACGTATCGGAAACCCTGGCTGGATAAAAAGGAAACTTCCCTGGGGATCACCCTGTATGACTTAACCAATGAATATGCGGACTATGATCGCAACGGGGATGAAATTGCCCGTTATGACAAGAGGCGTGTAGGGCAGGAATTAACCCTTGGCCGTCCCCAGGGTGAGTTTGTGCGGCATTTTATTACCCTGAAGCACCGGGATGACAAATATGTTGAGGCAATTGACGGATATACAGCGCAGTACTATGAAGATCCCTGGGGCCACAATTATTATAAAATGATGTACGGTAAAGATACGACCGCTGCCGAACGTCGGGCAGAGAATTTCGGTTCCACAAACAGCATTTCCTATTCCCGTGTCTATGACTCCCGGGATAACATCTATGATGCCCATGCCGGCAAACGGAATTCCTATACCTTTGAATGGGCCGGTCTGGGCGGCGACTTCAAGTTCGAAAAGATCAGCGTAGATTACCGTTACTACATACCGCTGCGGAGAGAACGGGTGCTGGCCTTCAATCTGGCAGCCGGGTATGCCTGGGGTGATATGCCTTTATCCCAGCGTTTTACAGTAGGCGGTGCGGACACGCTGCGCGGTTACAAGGATGACCAGTTCAGAGGTAACAGTATGCTGCGGGGTACGGCGGAGTATCGCTTCCCGATCCGAAAAAAGGTGCAGGGCGTAGTATTCTATGATATTGGTTATGCCTGGGATAAGCGGGATCAGAAGGACTTTGACCTCAGCCTAATGGAGTCCAGTTACGGCATCGGCCTGCGAATTAATTCACCGTTAGGGCCCATCAAGCTTGATTGGGGCAAAGGAAAGCAGCGCAGCCGTTTCCACTTCAGCTTTGGCGGACAGTTCTGATTATCATGTTTAAAAAAGCAGGTTTGTTGCTGGCATGTCTGCTGTGGATGGAAGCGGTCCTGGCGGCGCCGGTAACAATGGTGAATGTTAGTATCCGCGATGAGGCCGGTACAACCAGTCCTATCCTGCTCCGCAAGATGGAAGACAGTATGCAGGTAGTAGCTGCCCAATTGTTTAACGGCAGGGACTCGGATTTTATAGCGGCTGACAGATCGGACTATGAGCGTCTTCTGTCGGAAATTTCCGACCGCGTCATTACCGGGTACCAGACGAACCGGGTTGTTCTTTCTACAGTAAAGGGGCAGGACGGGACAACTGTAAACCTGGCTTTTACCGTTGCGCCCTGGGCCCAGACGGTACAAAGGGTTGATGTGGACATACAGTTTTCCGGTATCAGTCCGTTTGCCGCTGCCGTATTGCAGGAAAAAATACCCGTATTGCGGGAACAGCTTCAGAAAACACTGCAGGGTGCTTCATTGGATGCTGCTGACTGGGCGGGCGGTATTTTGCGTGGCCAGGTGAAAAGCTGCGTGGAAGCAGTTTTGCCTGATTTTAAGGCGGCGGTGGACCTGACGACCCGGGATGACACGGCGGTCGTGCAGGTGATCATCTACCCGGTGGGGGAACTGGTGCGTACTGTCCAGTACAGTATGGTATCCAAATCCATACCTAACATATTGCTGATGAAGCTGAAATATAAATACGCGGACAAGGCCAAATCCCTGCAGGGACTGCCTGTTTCTTACATAGAAGCGGATCAGAAGATACTGGCTGACAGGCTGTTGCAAGATCTTTCTGAAGAGCCTCAGGTGGCAAGGCATCATCTGACGCCGCAGGTTGAAATCCGGCCCGGGGCGGAAACACAGCTGGATATTTCGCTGGAATCCCGTGCATATAAAATCTGGTTTGAAGGATATGGCGATGTGGGGCGCAAGGAACACAATCTGTCCGGTCGTGCTCATTTTGGCAAATTTATTTCCCGCAGGGATGAATTTTTCGGTGAAGTTGGCCTGGACCTGAAAGATGTAAGATGGGATTTCAGTGCCGGTTATGCATACCACTGGGGAAAAACTACGCTGTCTTATATGCGCCGTATTCCGGCAGACGCGAACGTATATCGCCTGGAATATGACTTTACACCAAAATGGCGTTTTCGTTATGAACACTTTGGCGATACGAAGGAAAACGAATATGCACTCCGATACCGTATTCATGAATTCTTAAGCGGGGAATATGTATACTCCACAAATAAGTCCTATTTCCGGATTGTAGGCAACCTGTAAAAAAATCTTGAAATATCCGGTGAAATGTTGAAAGTACCGGCATGGGCTGGTATAATATACACGCAAAACTATTTTTTAAGAAAGCAGGTAAGTTTAATTATGATGGAAAAATTGCGTAATCCAAAAAATGTAAAAACGATTTCTTTGATTGTGGCGGCAATCTTTGTCATCGGTTGCTTCACGCTGGCTATGAGTGCCGGCGGGTTTGGCAGCAGCATAGCTTCTGCCGCTGCCAGCGAATCAGCTATCGGCGTAGTAGATTATCAGATTCTGGTTTCCCAGTCCCCCAAGTTAGATCAGATTCGTTCTGATATGCAACGGACGATTGCTGAAACCCGCAGGGAATTTGATAATAACAGCAAGAACATGAACGATGAAGAAAAAGAACGCTATTACAAACAGATGCAGGAACGTCTTGTCACTAAGGAAAAAGATTTAATGGAGCCGCTTCTGAAGGAAATCAATGATACGATAAAAAAGATCGCGGACAAAAAAGGTCTGAAGGTTGTAGTGGACAAGTCTACCGTAGTGTATGGCGGGACGGACATTACCGATGAAGTGGCCAAAGCACTGCAGAATCCGAAGAAATGATAACGCATGAGATGAGGCTCTGCAGGAGCCTCATTTTCCATTGCTGAAGGAGGAACGTGATGCGCTGGCTTTTGATTATTTTCACGGGTCTGGCGCTGATGCTTTCTGCCTGCGGCAAAATCGGAAGCGGGGAAAGAATTGCGGTTGTGAACTGGGAAAGGGTCTTACAGGAGCATCCGCAGCATGCCCGTTTACAAAAACTGAAGGATGAGTATAACCGGCTTCTGGACAAGCGCAGGGAACAGGAAATCATCGGTAAAACCAGGATGAGCAGCCTGGCGCAATTATATCAGCTGAAGCGGAACAGCAAACAGAATTATCTGTCAGCGGAATTTTTAACCCGTATGACAGAAAAGCAGGCGGCAGAACAGAAAAAACTGAAAGAACTGAGCAGGCAGTTTGCAGACCAGGCAGACAAGGAACTGGCTGAAGAAGAAAAGAAAATGAATGAGTATTACCGTTTGCAGATATTTAACCTGCGCTTAAAGCTGGATACGGTCCGTATGATGCCGGAAGAACGGAAAAAGCTGGACGCGAAACTGAAAGCGGTAAAAGCAGCCAGAGACCATGATCAGATGTTGCTGATGCAGCATAAGATCGGCTTGGTAAACCACTGGATGGAACCCCATGTAAATGCTATGCGGCAGCGGCTTGATGCCTATGCCCGCCAGCTGCAGGGACAGATGATGGCTGACATGGCAAAAGGCGAGGAAAAAGACAGTTCGTTGCTGCAAAAAGCTCCGGCAGCGTTGAAAGAGCTGCTGGGTACAGTGGATCAGGAGCTGGATAAACGGCAGCAGGGCATTGAAACGCTGGAAACTTCAATGAAAAAAGAAATGGAAAGCGTAGTTTTAAAACTCGCTAAAGAGCGGGGTTATTCTATCGTTTTTCATAAGTACCGTACCAATGTTTCCGCTGACGATATAACCGGGGACGTAATTTCCGGCTTAAAGAAACTGGAAACCCGCACAAAAGCAGCGGAAGCGTTAAATAAAAAGGTTTCTGGCAGCTCTGCGGGACAGTAAAATAATAATTGTAATAAATAATTTATAATTCAGGAAGGACGATGGAAGACGATGAAAAAAGTATTGGCATGTCTTATGATTGCCTGCGCATTGCTGGCATTTGGCTGCAGCGGGCGTAATGCGGCCTTTGGTGTGGTGGACATCAAAAAAGTTGAGGCAGAGGCGCCGGCAGTAAAGACAATCAAGGAAGACCTGCAGAAGAAAGCAAAAGAACTGCAGGAACAGATGAAGAAAGAAACTGAAGGAAAATCACAGGCAGAAGCAGAAACAATTATAAACGATAAAAGAGCACAGATGCAGGTAGCTTCGTCCGAAGCGCAGAACAAACTGAAAGCGAGTCTAGAAACCGCGTTGGCAGAGATTTCGAAAGAGAAAAACCTCAGTGCCGTCCTGATTAAGGATGCCGTTCCTTCCGGCGGGGTAGATGTGACCGAAGAAGTAATCAAAAAGATGAAATGATTCGGAAACGCATTAGTTTGGAATCTCTCCTGCATAAATACTCAGAAAACAGCATTTTTTGTATCACCCATAGCGGGCGGAGTTTCGTCCGTCCGCTTTTTTCTTGGTTCAAAACCGATTGAATACGGGTTGAAGCGAAAACGATAAGGCGAACAGCAGAAGGGTTGCGATGACAATGGAAAAGACGTTACAGGAATTGGCTGCTTTCCTGCACGGCACGCTGGAAAATGATGATCCTGCGTTACGTATTACCGGTGTAAACGGTTTGGCAGAAGCCGGACCGACAGATATTTCATTTGCTATACCTCCATATGTTGAATTCTGCCATAAGAGCCATGCCGGCGCTATGATACTGGCTCCTGAGGACAGGAAACTGGAACGTCCCGTCATCAGGGTAAGCAACCCGAAACAGGCTTTCGCAGAACTGCTGGAACTGTTCCGGCCTCAGGAAGAGGTAGAACGTATTATCAGTCCACTGGCCAGTGTAGCGGAAGATGCCAAAATCGGCGCGAACGTGGCGGTCCAGCCCTTTGCGGTAGTGGAAGCCGGGGCGGAGATCGGGGATAATACGGTGATTTACTCCCATGCCTATATCGGCCGCCATGTAAAGATGGGAAAGGATTGTGTCGTTTACCCTAATGTTACGGTGCGGGAAAACTGTGTCATCGGGAACCGGAATATACTGCAGTCAGGCTGCATCATCGGCGGTGACGGTTTTGGTTTTGTTACCAATAACGGCAAACATAACAAAGTACAGCAGACAGGTAATGTAGTGCTTGGCGATGATGTAGAAGTCGGGTGCAATACGTGTATCGACAGGGCTACTATAGGGAGCACTGTTGTTGGTAACGGCACTAAACTGGATAACCTGGTACACCTGGGACATAACGATGTGGTAGGGGAAAACAACCTGTTCGTGGCTATGGTGGGAATACCCGGCAGCGTGACCATCGGCAACAACAATACCTTTGGCGGTCAGGCTGCTACCGTCGGCCATATTACCATCGGCAGCAATAACACGATGGCAGCCCGCTGCGGCGTCATTAGCAATGTGGGAGATAACCAGATACTGGCCGGTTTCCCGCATATGTCCCATGTGGAATGGCTGCGCCAGCAATCTAGGCTGCGCAAGATCAATGAACTGATGAAAACCGTCAAAGTGCTGGAAAAAGAAATTGCGGAACTGAAAAAGGAACAATAAGGTAACACGGATTAATCAGTGGATCCCTGATCTGGAGAATATATGCTTGCTTATTATGTAATGAAGCTGATCAGTAAGGTTTTTTGTCTGCTTCCCTTGAGTGTAGGGATGTTCTTTGGCAATGGCCTGGGCAGGCTGGCGTTGATAATTGTTCCGGAATGGCGCATGCGAATGGCGGCAGCCAATGTGGAGGAATGCCTGCATGTTCCGCCGGAAGAAGCAAAGGCAATCGCAGAGCAAAGCGTGACCAAGCTTGGCCGTATGATTATTGAAGTACTGCGCTTCCCTCTGTTAAATCCGGAAAACATTGACGACTTGGTGAAAACGGAAGGCCTGGAGTATTTGGAAGAAGCTTACGCCAAAGGAAAAGGCGCTCTGATGTGTACAGGCCATTTCGGCAACTGGGAACTGCTGGGGGCCGATGTGGCTCTGCACGGTTATCCTATGCTGAGTATTGCCAGAAAACAGGATAACGAGGCTATGGACCGGTTCATCAACGAATATCGGGAGCTTGTAGGACAGAAAGTTGCTTTCAACCGGGGCAAAGAAGGAGTGCTGGCTATGGGCCGGTACCTGAAAGAAAAACACCTGCTGGGGATTCTGTATGATCAGGATAGAAGTGATACCGGCGTAAAGACTTGCCTGTTTGGTAAAGAAGTAAACACACCGAGCGGCCCCGCCGTATTCAGCCGGACCTTTGGCTGTCCGATCCTGCCGATCTTCATGCACTGCGATGCGGATGGCAACTGCCGGGCGAAAATCTATCCGCCGATGTATACGGAAAGGACAAAGGACAAGGAGAGAGATATCTGTCAGATGACGGACAAGCTGATGGCGGTTCTGGAACAGGAAATACGAAGCGATCCGCCAATGTGGTTCTGGGTGCATGACCGGTGGAAAGATGGAAAGGAACGGTTTAAACCAAAAAAATAGGTTGTTAAGATTCCTGTATACCGTAGAAAGTAACAGAAGTTGACGATATAAAACACATCAGGTAAAAATGGAATGCGCGATTTGCTTTTTTAACACCTAAACCATAGTTTTATGTTATAATTATTAACGACAGTAAACCGGATCAGGAAAGGTGGTACAGTAATTGCATCCTTTGAAAATTGGCGTTATCGGAACAGGCCATATGGGGCAGAACCATGTGAGAAATTTAGCTGCGGAAAAAAAGTTTGATTTAGTTGGTATATATGACATTAATATTTCACAGGCTAAGCTAATAGCGGAAAAATACGGGACCGCGGTTTTTGATGATATTGACAAATTATTAGATTCGGTGGAGGCTGTAGTGATTGCTGTTCCTTCATCCTTACATAAAGAAGTAGCATTAAAAGCGGCGGCTCATGGTGTCCATGCTTTGGTGGAAAAACCGCTTGCTACTAATCTCGCAGACGCAGAGGCAATAGCAAAAGGTTTTTCGAGAAGAAACTTGAAATTATCAGTAGGACATATAGAGCGTTTTAATCCGGTCTTTATGGAGCTTCAAAAATTAGTTCAGGGAAAAAAGATATTTTATATTGAAGCTTGCAGATACAGTCCGTTTAGCGGCAGCGGGCGTATTACTGATACAAGTGTTGTGGAAGATTTAATGATTCATGACATAGATTTGGTATGTTCCTTAATGAACGGTCACCCTGTAACGTCCATACATGGCAGGGGAGAAACAGTAATTTCCGGACAGACAGACTTTGCGACCTGTCTTCTGGATTGGGGAGGACAGGCTCATGCGATTATCAATGCCAGCCGCATCTCACAAAATAAAGAAAGAGTAATTAAGGTACATACGCCGGACTGTTACTTTGAAGCTGATCTTCTGAATAAAACCCTTAGCATAGCCAAGAGTACAAATATTACTATAGATATAACGAAAGATACTTTTTATAAACAGGACAGTGTGATTCAAAAGGTTTATATTCCCATTGAAGAACCTTTAAAAGCAGAACTCCTATCCTTTTATGATGCTGTTATTAGTGACACGCCTATAGTAGTAACGGGAACAATGGGGATAGAAGCAATAAAAATATGTCAGGTTATTGCTGAAAGAGCCAAAAAGAATCAATGGACAGAATAGCAATAAAATGGAATTTATTAAGGGGGGCAAACACAGATGAAAGTACCGTTTTTAGATTTAAAGACTCAATATCAAATGATTAAGTCAGAGGTTGAACCTGCGGTGATGAATATTCTTGAAGAGTGTTCATTTATCGGAGGAAAGTATGTAACTGACTTCGAAAAATCCATGGAGGCTTATCTTAATGTCAAACATGTTGCCGGTTGTTCAAATGGCACTGACGCACTGGTACTCGGACTTAAAGCCTGCAATATCAAGCCGGGGGACGAAGTGATAACTACACCGTTCACTTTTTTTGCTACCGCTGAGGCGATTGCTTCTGTGGGAGCGATCCCGGTTTTTGTTGATGTAAAACAGTCGGACTATAATATTGATCCTGATAAAATTGAAGAGGCTGTTACTGAGAAAACAAAAGCAATTATGCCTGTACATATTTTTGGCGCTCCCTGTGATATGGACAGGATAAATACAATTGCCAAAAAGTACAACTTAAAAGTAATTGAAGATGACGCACAGGCTATTGGAAGTGAGTATAAAGGGAAAAAAGCGGGAACACTGGGGGATATAGGCTGTTTCTCTTTTTATCCGACTAAAAACCTGGGCGGAGCCGGGGACGGCGGTATGGTAACAACGAACAGCGATGAACTGGATACCATAGTAAGGGCCTATAAAGAACACGGAGCTGCGCAGATCGGTGCTGAGGCCCTGACGTTACTGGGTGGAAAGACGGAGGAAATTTCCACGAACGAAAAGGTTACCGAACTGTACAATCCGTTTAAGTATTACAACTACCTGATAGGTTATAATTCCCGTTTGGACGCCATTCAGGCCGCAGTGCTGTCGGTTAAGCTCAAATATCTTGATAAATATAATAACCGGCGCAGCCAGATTGCGGCAATGTATTTTGAAGGATTGACATCCAAATTACGTAAACCGGAATACTCAAATGAAGTAAAACCTTGCTGGCATCAGTTTGTAGTACGTTCTGATTACAAGGGAAAGCTCTGTGAATATTTGTCTGAGCATGGTGTTGGGAATGGCACGTTTTACCCGGTACCGCTCCACAAGCAAAAAGCTTTTAATGCATTAAATTGTAAAAATCCGGGAGCCAGTCTTCCTGTTGCGGAAGAAATCGCTTCCCAAACGGTGTGCCTGCCTATTTTTCCAGAAATGACAGACAGTCAGGTTCAATATGTGATTGAAACAGTCAATAAGTTTTATGAGGCTTGTATATGAAAAAACAGGTGACACTGGCAGCTGAGGCAGGTTATTCAGGTGCAGGGCTCCATTCCGGGAAGGATGTAGTTATGCTGTTGAAACCCGGGGCGCCGGATACTGGGATCGTCTTTGTGCGAACCGACTTGCCTGGGAAACCGGAGATTCATGCCCGGGCAGAACTTGTAACTTCCACGCTGAAAGCGACTACCCTGAGTGAAAACGGCGCTCAGGTCTTTACTGTAGAGCATCTGCTGGGAGCGTTATATGCCATGGGGGTCGACAACTGCCGCATAGAGATGGATTCACCGGAGCCGCCGGTAACGGACGGCAGCGGCCTTGTGTTTGCAAAACTGGTTCAGGAGGCCGGGCGCAGGGAACAGGACGCGGAAAATAAAGTGTATGCAGTGGACAGGGTGTTCTCTGTGTATGACGGGGATAAATTCATTGCTATGCTGCCCTATGACGGGAGGCGTATTTCCTTTACCTCGGTCAATGCCCACCCGCTGCTGGGAACTCAGTATTATGATGTGGTTTTGGATGAGGAAACTTTTTTGAAAGACATTGCGCCGGCCCGGACCATCGGTTTTATGCGGGAAGTGGAGCAGATGCGGAAGATGGGCCTGGGATTGGGCGGCAATCTGGAAAACGCATTGGTATATGATGATACAAAATGCCTTTCCGTGCCCCGTTTTCCGGATGAACTGGTACGGCATAAGATTTTGGATGTAGTAGGGGATTTATCCCTTATCGGGCCTTGGAAAGGGCATGTGATCGCAGTGAAATCGGGACATTCCTATAATTCGCAGTTGGCTAAACAGATTATTGCATACAGGGAGGGAAAATAATGGCTATTACACTGGATGTTACTGAAATAAAAAAAATACTGCCCCACCGGTTTCCTATGCTGCTGGTAGATCGCATCCTGGATCTGGAACCCATGAAATGGGCGGTAGGAATCAAAAATATTACTGTGAATGAAATGCAGTTCCTGGGACATTTTCCGGATAATCCCATTATGCCGGGCGTATTGCTGATTGAAGCCATGGCCCAGGTAGGCGGGGTGGCCATGCTGTATCCGCCGGAAAACCGTGGTAAGATTGCCGTATTTGCCAAGATCGACAAGGTTCGGTTCCACAGGCAGATCGTACCGGGAGACCAACTGGTCACTCGTGCGGAAGTAACAAAGATTCACGGCAATATGGGCGTGATCCACTGTGCCGGTAAGGTAGACGGGGAGCTGGCCTGCGAGTGTGATTGCTTTTTTGCGATTCAGGACAAATAAAAGGTTTTAAACAGAAATTGTGTTAACCGCAGGAAATGATAAGTAACAGGTGCCTTTATGTTAAGAAAAAACAGAAAAATAAAGAAAAACAGTGATATTGTTTATTAAATTCGTTTTTTTTTAAAATAAATGATAAATAGAGCTGAATATACTAAAAAACAGGAAATGAAAAATCTTTTTTTTCAGGGATTATATATCAGACATAGAAGGTTGAAGGATTTTAATGTTATCCCGTTTGAATGCAGTACAGAAAAATTTATGATACAGCATAAAGGATAAAAAATAGTATAGTTGCAGGGGAGTGAGAGAATGGCGACGGCAGTAACTCCGTTACGGAAGATACACGAGACCGCGATTATTGAAAAGGGTGCGGAAATCGGCAAAAATGTAGTAATTGGCCCGTACACGGTAATTAAGCATGACGTAGTAGTGGGGGATGGCTGCATTATTGGTCCGCATGTGGTGATCCATCCGTATACGACAATTGGTAAAGACTGCAGATTTTTCCCGGGAGCTTCTATCGGCAGCGTTCCGCAAGATCTGAAATTTAAGGGTGAGCGTACCTACACAGTCATTGGCGACCGCGGTATTTTCCGTGAATGCGTTACTGTCAGCCGTGCCAGTGGGGAAGGCACTGAGACCCGTATCGGCAACGATGTCCTGATGATGGCCTATTCCCATATCGCCCATAACTGTGTCGTGGGTAACAATGTGACCATGGCTAATGTGGCCACTTTGGCAGGTCATGTAGTAGTGGAAGACCGGGTAATTATCGGCGGTTTGGCTGCAGTCCACCAGTTTTGCCGTATCGGGCGGAATGCCATGGCCGGTGGAATGAGCCGGATATCTCAGGATATTCCTCCTTTTATGCTGGTTGCGGGGGATCCTGCTTTCGTGGCAGGTCTGAACAGCGTAGGCCTGGCCCGGGCGGGGATGCCTCTGGAAATCCGTACCCAGCTTAAAAAAGCTTTCCGTATCCTGTACCGCAGCGGGCTTTCCCTGGAAGAAGCCATTGCCACAATGGAGCAGGAATTGGACAGCAGCGAGCCGGTTGAACACCTGATGAGTTTCCTGCGCAATGCGGAACGGGGCATCATCCACACGCGGAAATAATCACAAGCAGGTGCTTGGAAAACAGTAAGCAGAGAGGCAGCGTGAAGTTCCGCTGCCTTTACGTTTTTTAATAGGCTGGTGTAAAAACGGCTGCGTGCAGTAAAATAATACCTAAAAGGTAGTACTTGATTTTAAGACAAAAAGTGTGATATAAGCAGGCGGTATGTATTATGGAAACCTTGGGTTTACTGGCCGGAATCGGCCACTTGCCGGTAGATGTGGCGCATTCTGCCAAAGAAATGGGCTATAAGGTTGTTGCTATTGCGGTAGTGGCGGATACGGATCCGGAACTGCCGGAGATCGCGGATGTGTTCTACACTATCAATGTGGGCAAAGTGGGCAGGATACTGCAGACGCTGCAACAGCACGGCGTGAAAAACGTAACCATGATCGGTAAGGTTACAAAGGAAGTATTGTATAAAAACGGGGCAATCATTCCGGACCTGATAGCGATCCGGCTGCTTGCGTCTCTTCCGGACCGCAAGGACGATACTGTTATGAATGCCCTTGTAAAGCTCATTGAGGACAACGGAATGCATGTGATGGACCAGACGGTGCTGGTCCAGCCGCTCTTGCCTGAACCGGGCGTACTGACCAGACGGAAACCGACGGAGCAGGAATGGAAGGATATGCAGTTTGGGTTTCGTATGGCTAAAGAGTTGGGACGCTTAGACATCGGACAGACTGTGGTGGTGAAGAACCAGGCGGTTATGGCGCTGGAAGCTATTGAAGGGACCGACGCCTGCATTTTACGCGGAGGTTTTCTTGGCAAAGGCGGCGTGATTGTTGCCAAAACAGCCAAGCCTGCCCAGGATAACCGCTTTGATATGCCCAGCGTGGGTACTACTACGCTGACCTCCATGGCCTATGCGGGAGCTACCGGTATTGTCATTGAAGCTGGCAGGACCTTGCTGGTGGACCGTAAACATACCCTTGCCATGGCAGAGGAAAAGGGCATAACTATTGTCTCTATGACTGAAAGTGATTTGGAATAGTTTAATTTATGAAATATTTGCGGAAAGGACAGCTGAAAAAGGTTTATTCAGCTGTCCTTTTGTGTTATAATAAGATGATTTAGTATAACTAAAATGAGGCAGTGTGTCAGTAAATGCTGAAGGATTGCTTCGGAGGTAACATGATAAAGGTCTTGGTTTCTGCGGGCGAAGCTTCCGGTGATTTACATGCCGGCGCCGTGACCCGCGCCATTAAACAACTGGATCCGGAGGCGGAAGTCTTTGGTATGGGCGGCGACCGCCTGCGTGAAGCAGGTGGCGAAGTGCTGTTCGATATCAAAGATCACAGCTTGATGGGCTTTGTGGAAGTACTGAAAAAACTTCCGGACGTCTGGAAACTGCGCAATGCATTCATTGACCTGATGGAAGAGCGTAAGCCGGATGTGCTGCTGACTATTGATTATCCCGGTTTTAATATGCGCCTGGCTAAGCTGGCGAAAGAACGGGGGATCAACGTAGTTTACTTTATCGCTCCGCAAGTCTGGGCCTGGAGGCCCGGTCGGGCTGCCGGTGTGGCAAGGGTAACGGATAAAATTGCATGCATCTTTCCCTTTGAATATGATTTGTATAAATCCTACGGGGCCGATATCGAGTTTATAGGTCATCCTCTGGTCGACACGGTAAAACCGTCGCTGCCGCGCAAAGAAGCAGAGAAGCTGGCGGGGAAACGTACCGGGCATCCTCTCATCCTGTTGATGCCAGGCAGCCGGGAGATGGAAATACAGCGGCTGCTGCCGGTGATGCTGGGTGCGGCAAAAATCCTGAAACAGAAACGGCCGGAGCTCGATTTTGCCATACCCCGGGCCGTAACCATTGCCAGGGAAAGGCTGGAAGAACCTGCCAGACAGGCCGGTCTGGATATTAAACTGACAGAAGGTCATAATTACGACGTAATGAGTGTGGCCGATTTAGCTATTGCCACCAGCGGCACGGTGACACTTGAAGCGGCGTTATGCGGGCTGGGTTGCGAGATTTTGTACAAATCTTCCCCTGTAAGTTTTTGGATTGCCAAACGGGTAGTGGAGATTCCCAACATCGGTCTGCCTAATATTGTTGCAGGGAGGCAGATTGAGCCGGAACTGCTGCAGGATGACTGCACTCCGGAAAAGATAGCGGCCACAGCCTTGGAACTGTTGGAACCGGAACGGTTTGCCCAACTGCAGCTTGATTTGCAGGAAGTCAAGGAAAAACTGGGAGAGCCTGGCGCCGTCAAACGGGTAGCCGAACTGGTGCTGCGTATGGCCAGGCAGAACCAGGAGGAGCATTTCCTGTCGGCTAAAAACAGCCGATAATCTGTAAGGAGTTCAGATGGATTTATATAAACGTATCTTAAGTTACATCAAACCATATCTTCATGTGTTGTTTGCCGCGCTTTTATGCACAATGTTGGCAGCGGCGGGCAACCTGTACCTGCCCTGGATCTTCCGGGACATGATCGATAAAGTGCTTTCCGCAAAAGACGCATATATGCTGAATGTAATCTCGGCCAGCATCGTGGTGATCTTCTTTCTCCGGGGCATTTTCTTGTACGGGCAGAATTACCTTATGAGTTGGGTAGGACAGCACGTCATTATTGATATCCGAAGTGAAGTGTTCCGTAAACTGCAGCGGCTATCCATGTCCTTTTATGATAAAAACAAGACGGGCACGATTATGAGCTATGTGACCAACGATGTCAATGCTCTGCAGGGTGCCATGGTCGACAACACGATTGAACTGGTTACGGAAAGTATTATCCTGATTGGGTCTGTTTTTGCTATGCTGTATCTGGACTGGAAGCTTACCCTTTTTACGGTTCTGACCTTTCCGATTGTCCTTTATGTTATGAACTATTTTGGGAAAAAAATACGCAGGTCCGGCGGGCAGATTCAGGAAGCTACGGCAGATATTACGTCTGTATTGCAGGAATCGGTGTCTTCGGTCCGGGTGGTCAAATCTTTCGTGAGGGAGCAATATGAGATTGACCGTTTTGATAAAGAGAATGTGGCAAATTTAAAAGCGAATCTGAAGAACGCGAAATACATGGCAACCCTTACGCCTACTATTGAATTTGTGGCGGCGTTGGGAGTGACCATGATCCTCTGGTTTGGTGGTCACAACGTAATTGACGGGGATACTACCGCCGGTTCTTTGGTTGCGTTTCTGGCCTATGCGGTGAATATTTCCAATCCTATCAAGCGGATCACCCGGGTGAGCGGCAATATCCAAAGAGCGCTGGCAGCGGCCCAGCGCGTCTTTGACGTGTTGGACCTCCCGGAAGAAGTGCGGGATCTGCCGGATGCCAGAGCGCTTCCTGCAGTGGCGGGCAGTGTTAGTTTTGAGCATGTAACTTTTTCTTATAACGAAGGGGATGAGATTCTCCAGGACCTTTCTTTTGCGGTAAAGCCCGGACAGGCCATTGGACTGGTGGGGCCGTCCGGTGCCGGCAAATCGACGATCGCCAGCCTGTTGCCCCGGTTTTATGACTGTGATGCGGGTACGATTCGAATCGACGGAACAGATATCAAACATGTTACATTGGACTCCCTGCGCCAGCAGGTAGGCATTGTGCCGCAGGAAACCATCCTGTTTAACGGCACGGTCTATGATAATATACTGTACGGACGGCTGGACGCCACAAAAGAAGAAATCGAGGCGGCTGCCAAAGCGGCTAATGCACATGACTTCATCATGGAGTTGCCGGAAGGTTACAATACAAATCTGGGCGACCGGGGCGTCAATATTTCCGGTGGTCAGCGGCAGCGCATCGCTATAGCCAGGGCGATCCTGAAAGATCCGCGCATCCTGGTTTTGGACGAAGCTACATCGGCTCTTGATACGGAGAGCGAGCGACTGGTCCAGGATGCCCTAAACCGCTTGATGGTAGGACGTACTTCAATTATTATTGCCCACCGTCTATCCACAATTAAAAATGCTGACAGGATTTTGGTCCTGGATAAAGGGAGATTAACAGAAGACGGAACTCATGACGAACTGATGGAAAAGAACGGGCTGTATGCACACTTGTATCAGATTCAATATCGTCACAACACGGAAGAGGGCTGATTATAAACTATGATGTATTTTCTTTACGATACTTTGGGCCTGCTGGTTTTTTTCATCCTGATGCTTCCTTTTTATATTTATGGCCTACTTACGGAAAAAGGATTTGCAACCCGGTTCAGGCAGAGTATCGGCCTGATAAAGCAGGCAGAGATTGAGAATGTGGTCAATACTAACTGCATTTGGATCCACGGCGCCGATGTGGGTGAAATCGTTGCTACCAGCCCGTTGGTAAAAGAAATTAAAAAGATTATGCCGGATCGGAAAGTTTTGGTATCTGTTTTTACCGTGGGCGGTTTCAATATGGCAAAGCAGATATTACCGGAGGCAGATTCTATCATTTATTTCCCTCTGGATCTTGTCTGGGTGGCAGAATCGGTGGTACGCCGCGTGCACCCCGGCATCTTCATGCCGGTAGAAACGGAATTGTGGCCAAACTTCCTGCGGGCTATTCGGGAACGCAACATCCCGGTGATGATGGTCAATGGCCGTATTTCTAAAAGATCCGTAAAGAACTACCGTTATCTGTTCAGTATCTGGTGGGATATGCTGAGTACTGTAAGCAGGTTCTGCATGCAATCCAGCATTGATGCGAATAACATTATCGATTTGGGCGCGGATCCCCAAAAGGTATTTGTAACCGGCAATACAAAATTCGACCAGACCTATGCGGAAGTGACGCCGGAAGATCTGGCAGCCTATAGGATGGAACTGGGATTAGGGGCGGACGCATTCCCTGTGATTGTGGCAGGTTCAACCCATTCTCCGGAAGAGGAAGATGTACTGGCTTCCTTTACCGAACTGCGCAAACAGTATCCCAAAGCAAGACTGGTTATTGCGCCCCGTCAGACCCGCCGGGTAGAGGAGATCAAACGGCTGAACAGCAAATTTGGTTATGAAACCGGTTTCCGTTCCAAATTGAAAAAGCTCAGCGGAATCCGTCCGGAATATCCGGTGGTACTGATTGATACTATCGGTGAACTGGGACGTATTTACGCAGTAGCTGATATCGTCTTTATCGGTGGCAGCCTGATGCCTCATGGCGGTGGTCACAATGTGCTGGAACCGGCAGCCCATGCCAAGCCGATCCTGGTGGGACCCGGTATGGAAAACTTCAAGGATTCCTACAAGCTGTTGACCAAAGCAGGTGCCTGCCGCACAGTACAAAATGCTGACGGTCTTGCCAAAGCGTTTCTGGAAATTGCAGGCGACGATGCTCTGCGCAGAAAGATGGGTGAAGCGTCTGTTCAGGTCTTCCGGGAAAACCGGGGTGCAGCCGTCAATACTATGCACTACCTGAGGGATCTTCTGGAAAAAGCAGCTGTGCCCCGCGCATACACGAGAGAATATCCTGTCAACACACGTAACTTTAATGATGCCGGCGGCGGCGGTCTGAAGTACAGCGTGTCTATCATTCAGTACATCTTCAACATGGCTCATTCTCCGGCACGTCCCTGGTATACTTTTATCCTGTCTGGTTTTCTGCAAGGTCTATCCTATATTTTCGGTTTTGGCGCCTGGGTGAATCAGTGGCTGTATGAAGCAGGCATCCTGCCAAGACGGAAACTGGACTGCTGCGTTATTTCCATCGGCAACATCACTGTAGGCGGTACCGGCAAGACTCCTACTGCTCAGCGGGTAGCCATGATGATCAAAAGTATGGGTTACCGGGTGGTAATCCTGAACCGCGGCTACCATTCCCACTGGGATAAGCCTGTGGGTGTGGTATCCGACGGCGATACGGTATATATGACCAGTTATGAAGCCGGAGACGAAGCCTATCTGATGGCCAGGATGACGCCTGGTGTTCCAGTGGTTATTGGCAGGAACCGGGATGTAACCGGCAGCTATGCAGTGGAAAAATTGCAATCAGAAGTAATTATTTTGGACGACGGTTACCAGCACTGGCAACTGAAACGGGATCTGGACATCGTCCTTGTGGATACTCTGAACCTGTTTGGCAACGGGCACCTGCTGCCCATGGGCATCTTGCGTGAACCCCTGAGCCATCTGAACCGGGCAGGCATGTTCCTGCTCACAAAATCGGACCAGAGCTCCCGGCTGACCCGGGACAGCCTGACGGAAACGATCCGGCGGTATAATACGGAAGCTCCCATAATTGAAAGCATCCACCATGCCAAAGAGTTTGTGGAGATTGCGGACTGGTATAAGGGGATTCAGCAAAACCCGATTCCGCTGGAAGAACTGAAAGGCAAGAAGGTCATAGTGTTCTCGGCCATCGGCAACCCCTCTTCCTTTGAACAGAATGTTTCCGGCTGCGGTCTGGAAATCGTGGAAGCAGTCCGTTATCCAGACCATCATGATTACGGCATGCTGGAGATGCAGTATATCGACGAACGAGCCAGCGAACTGAACGCAGACGCCATGATCACTACCGGCAAGGATGCGGTGAAGATTCCTACGGATTTCATTTACTTCAACCGTGAAATTCCGCTGTATGTCATGAACATGGAGATTATGATCATCCGGGATGAAGATGCTTTCACCAGCAAGCTGGCAGATACGGTAAGAGAAGTGGTAGGACAGAGTAAACGTAAAGATTCGCAGAAAAACGAAAACATAGACAGCGCCAAACAGGTATAAAACGCTTAAAGATTGTCAGGCAAATAAACAGATGGTTTTATTGAAATCAATGCAAAGGAGATGCCTTCATGAAAGTAATCTGTGTAATTCCGGCCCGGTACGCCTCAACCCGGTTACCTGGTAAGCCACTGAAGCTGATTGCGGGTAAGCCCATGATCCGGCGTGTGTATGAGCAGGCAAAAAAAGCGAAGAGGCCGGCAGAGGTCATTGTGGCAACAGATGATAAACGGGTTTATGACACTGTGCTTGCCTTCGGGGGTAATGCCTGCATGACCCGGGAGGATCATCCCAACGGAACCAGCCGCCTGGCAGAAGTAGCGGAAAAATATCCTGATGCGGACGTCATCGTTAACGTCCAGGGAGACGAGCCCATGATACCGCCGGAAATCATTGACCGGCTGGCAGGGGCTTTTGCGGATGAACCGGATTTGAAGATGGCTACCATGGTGACCCGTATGGAGGAAAGCGAATTCGGCGATTCCTCCGCGGTGAAAGTGGTTATGGATAAAAACGGGTACGCCCTGTTTTTTTCCCGCAGTCTGATTCCCTATCCCCGCAACAGGACAGAATTATTCAAAGTGTATAAACACGTAGGCATCTATGCGTACACGCGGACATTCCTGATGCAGTACGCGGCCATGGCTTCTACCCCGCTGGAGCAGGTGGAAAGTCTGGAACAACTGCGTGTGCTGGAAAACGGTTATAAGATCAAAGTGCTGGAAAGCGATTTCCGGGGTATCGGTGTGGATACCCAGGAAGATCTGGACGCTGTGAACAGGTTTTTTGCGGAACAAGAAGCATAAGAGACAATGAACGGAGGACATAATGCACATCATCAATGTTGGACCCTACAAGGTGGGACCCGGGCAGCCTATGCTGCTGTTGGCCGGTCCCTGCGTGCTGGAAGGCTATGAGCACAGTCTGGCAATCGGGCAGGAAGTTAAACGGATCTGTGAAAAATTAGGCATGCCTTACGTTTTTAAAGCATCTTTTGATAAAGCCAACCGTTCTTCCTACGATTCGTTCCGGGGACCCGGACTGGAGGAAGGGCTGAAACAGTTGGCGGCCATCAAAAAGGAACTGGGTGTTCCTGTTGTCAGCGATATACATGAAACATATCAGGTGGAAAAAGCGGCAGAAGTACTGGATGTTCTCCAGATTCCCGCATTCCTCTGCCGGCAGACGGATCTGGTTTACGCGGCAGGTAAGACTGGCAAGTGCGTCAATGTAAAGAAAGGACAGTTCCTGGCACCCTGGGATATGAAGAACGTCATCTCCAAACTGGAAGCGGCAGGAAATCGGGATATTCTGTTGACAGAGCGCGGCTCCAGCTTCGGTTACAATACACTGGTCACCGATATGCGGGGTCTGGCCATCATGCGGGAGCTGGGCTATCCTGTAGTAATGGACGCAACCCATAGCGTGCAGATCCCTGGCGGGAAAGGTACCAGCAGCGGCGGGCAGAGCCAGTACGTGCCCCATATGGCGCGGGCAGCGGCGGCCGTAGGCATCGACGCCCTGTTCCTGGAAGTGCACGATGATCCATCCAAAGCCCTGAGCGACGGCCCCAACATGGTGCGGCTGGATCAACTGGAAGCCCTGCTGGCAGATGTGCTGGCCATTGATAAGATAGCGCGCAAGTAATCAGTGCGCATATAATAGAATCGTGTGCCGGGACGCATAAAAAGCGTTTCGCGCGGAACGAAACCAAACCGATTTGAAAGGATTCGATACACCATGAACGAGATGGAGACAGACGCGCAGAAAGTACTGCAGATGGAAGCAGAAGCCATTCTGGACCTGATTCCCCGTGTGGATGCGCATTTTGATGCGGCAGTGGAAATGATTCTGGCATGTCGGGGGCGCGTTGTCATGACGGGCATGGGGAAATCCGGAATCATCGCCCACAAAATTTCCGCAACCCTGGCCAGTACCGGCACTCCTTCTTTTTATCTGCATCCGGCAGAGGGGTTTCACGGTGATCTGGGCATGGTGACGGCAGATGATGTGGTGATTGCCATGTCAAACAGCGGGGAGACCGGGGAAGTTCTGAACATATTGCCATCCCTGCGGCGAATCGGCGCTAAGCTGATCGCCATGGTGGGGAATCCTGATTCCATGCTGGCGAAAAACGCTGATGTGGTTTTGAACGTGGGCGTTAAAAAAGAAGCCTGTCCCCTGGGATTAGCTCCCACCTCCAGCACCACGGCGGCGCTGGCCTTTGGGGACGCGCTGGCTATGGCGCTCATGGGAAAACATCATTTTACTTCAAAACAGTTTGCCGTGTTCCATCCTGGCGGCAGTCTGGGCCGGAAGCTTTTGCTGACGGTCGGCGATATCATGCATGGCGGCAATGAGAACCCGGTTGTGCATGGCAGTGCTACTGTAACGGAAGCCCTGTTCATCATTACCGACAAGGGACTGGGCGCCGTTTCCGTAGTGGATAAGGATGACATCATGATCGGTCTCCTGACGGACGGCGATATCCGCCGGGGACTGTCCAAAGGCATGGACTTCCTGCAAAGGCCTGTTACGGAATTGATGACTAAAAATCCCAAATATATTACTCGCGAAAAACTGGCCGCTCAGGCACTTCACATTATGGAAAGCCATGCGCCGAAACCCATTACAGTGCTGCCGGTTATAGATGAAGACCGTCACGTAATCGGCCTGCTGCACATGACAGACCTGGTCAGACAGGGTGTGGTGTAGTCGCTCGGTTTTATCCCTCCCTCCCCGCCTTGCTGTGCCGTGCTTGCTGCGCTGTGCACGGCTTCATGTCGGCGATGGGGCAAACCCTTCCGGGATAAAACCCTCGCTCAATAGACAATTGCGGTCACAACTTTCCGGCGGTACCGGTGGGAGAGCAGGAGTGATTTATGAACAATGATATCTTATTTTCGCAAGAGCTTATAAATAAAGCTGCCCGCATCCGCCTCGTCGCCCTGGACATGGACGGTACCCTCACCGATGGCAGCATCAACATCAGTGCTGAGGGGGAACTGTTCAAACGGTTCAACGCCAAAGACGGATTGGGTATCACTGCGGCCAGACGGCACGGTCTGATAATTTCCATCATTACCGGACGCAGGGGTCCGATTATTCAGCGGCGCGCTGAAGAACTGGGTATCGGATCAGACGTAATGAGCGGCATTTCGAATAAAAGGCAGGCTGTCCTGGTACTGGCTGAAAAATACGAACTGCCCTTGGAGTCTATCGCCTTCATGGGGGATGACCTGAACGATCTGCCGGCGCTATTGACGGCAGGACTGTCTGCCGCCCCCGCTGATGCAGCGGGAGACGTAAAACAGTGTGTGGACTACATTGCGCCTCATAACGGAGGACAGGGTGCCGTGCGGGATTTGCTGGAACTGATTCTGAAAGCCGGAGGAATCTGGCAGATGGTCGTGGAAGAATATAGCGAAGAAGGAAAAGAGGACGTACAGTAATGTTGTATGCGTTATTGAAAACGCTTAGCTGGCTTGCTTCCCATACCCCTTATAAACTGCTGGTTAAACTTGGCAAAGGTTTGGGATACATCCTGTGGCGCTTGCTGAAAAAGCAGCGTGTCCGGGCTGAGAATACCATATGTGAACGGTTGGGGTACAACCGTCAGCAGTCTGGGGAAATTATAAAAGGGATGTTTGTCAATATGGGCATCTCCATTCTGGAAATGCTGTACATGCCTGCTCTGAACAAAGATAATATCCGGGGGCTGGTCGCCTTTGACCATCCGGAGATTCTGTGGGAGGCCCTGCAGCAGAAAAAAGGCGTGGTTTTGCTGGCCTGCCATTTTGATAACTGGGAATGGCTGGGCGCTGCCCTGGCTTTGAACGGTTTTCCCCTCAGCGCTGTGGAAAAGCCGCAACCAAACAGAGTCTATTCTGATTTTATGAATGAACTGCGCAGAGGCGCAGGGCAAGAAATTTTTGCACGGGGCAGCAGTGAAATATTAGGATGCGCCCGGGCCATGAAAAAGGGCCGTATGTTAGGGCTGATAGCTGACCAGGACGGCGGCTATGACGGCATCTTCGTACCCTTTTTAGGAAAAATGGCATCCACTCCTGCCGGCCCTGCTTACTTTGCCCGCAAGTTCAAGGCTCCCTGTATTCCTATCTACATCGTCCGGAAACCGTATGGATACGGGCATCAGGTAATCGTAGAAGAACCTTTTTACTATGAAGATACCGGCGACAAGAAAGCCGATGACTATAATCTGACCTTAAAGATGACACAGTCTGTGGAGAGGATCATAAAAAAGTATCCGGACAATTGGCTGTGGTTCCAGCACCGCTGGAATACCCCTTATGAAGAAGTGAAGGCAAGGGAGCAGGATGGCAGTGAAAAATAAAAACACGATACTAGCCGTTGCTGCCGGTCTGGGATGTTTATTTTTGGTGTTTGCCTGGCTGTTTTGGGGCAGTACGGTTCCTGAACCGACAGATAAAACAAAAAAAGCTACAGACAATACGGTTAAAGCAACAGTGCGTGATACGGTGCTGAACCGTGATGAGGGCGGTAAAAGGAAATGGAGCCTGAAGGTAGGGGAAGCTGATCAGGAAAGCAATGGGATGATTACCGCTAAAAAACTTGACGGAATCATCTACCTCAATAATGGCGACGAAATGTACGTGACAGCGGAAGCTGGGAAAATCAGCAATAAGCAAAATCAGTTTGAACTGTCCGGTAAGGTTATGGCCCGGTTGAAACAGGGAGGCTTCCTCAAAGCGGACAAAGTGGAATGGAATCAGGCGAAAGACATTTTAACCGCAACCGGAGCCGTTAAAGTCATCAAGGACGATATGCTGGCCCAGGCAGAAAAAATCATTACTTCCAGTAAATTTAATCATTTCAGATTGATTGGAAAAGCCCATGTTGAAAGAGGTGGCCAATATGAAGAGAAATAAAATGTTATTGCTGATGCTGCTTTGTTTTCTGACATGGTTTGCCGTGAACAGCAGCTTGGTATATTCCGCCCCGGCAAAAGACGCAAAGTACAGCGTGGATGCGCAGGAAATTGAATATGATATGGCAAGCGGTGATGGAACCACTAAGGGGAAAACCACTATCAAACATGACGGCGGTACAGCGGTAGGGCAGAAAGGCTCTACATTCAACAGCAAAAAGCGTACAGGGCATCTGTACGGAGGCGTGGTGGCAGATAAAGAAGATCAGCATCTTCGCAGCCAGGAACTGATCATCTATACAGATAAGTATGTTTCTGCCGTTGGGGATGCCGTGATAATAAAAGGGGGCAGGAAACTGGAAGCCCCCCGTGTGGATTATCACGATGACACCAGTTTCGCAGAAACTCTGGGAGGCTCGGCGCGCATTACGGAAACGGACGGAAGCTGGCTCAGTGCCGGTAAGATTACGTACGATATGAAAGCGGGGCTGGCTAATGCCACAGGCGGCGTGAATTTGGAAAGCAAGCCGCGCAACATGACCGGGACAAGCGACACTGCGATTTATAATACGAACGAGACCGGATATATAGAATTAATCGGCAATGCAGTTGCAGTACAGGATGGAAACACAATAAGAGGAGACAAGCTGCGGATTACCAATGTATCCGATAAGAACAGTAAGTCCCATGCGCAGGGAAACGTCAGGATAGTATTTGTGCCGAAAGAAGACAATGAACAAGTCGATAATCCTGCATTCGGGGAAGGAGCAGTCCTGATGGCAAATGGGCAGACCAATTTTAATCCGGAATCCAACTTGTTGGATCGCGTAAAGGGAACGGATTTTGCTACGGAGGATAAAAAAGCTTGATTATCGAGACAAAGAATCTGGTTAAGATTTACGGACAGCGGAAAGTGGTGAATAATGTAAGCCTTCAGGTAGAGCAGGGAACCATCGTAGGACTGCTGGGTCCTAATGGGGCCGGTAAAACAACAACCTTTTATATGGTGGTAGGAATCGCAAAGCCTGACTCCGGAACGGTGACCCTGGACGGGGAGGATATCAGTCAGTATTCCATGTACCAGCGGGCCCGGCTGGGTATCGGCTATCTCCCGCAGGAAGCGTCTATCTTCCGGAAAATGACAGTAGAAGAAAATCTCATGTCGATTCTGGAGACAACCTCTTTACCCCATGAAATGCAACTAAAAAAAATGGAGGACCTTCTTGAAGAGTTCGACATTGGTCATGTAAGGAACAGTGTGGGAACAGCGCTCTCCGGCGGCGAGCGAAGGCGTGTGGAGATTGCCCGTTCCTTGGCTACAGACCCGGCTTTTATACTGCTGGACGAACCCTTTGCGGGAATTGATCCCATCGCAGTGGCAGACATCCAGGACATGATTGCCCATTTGGCAAAGCGGGGTATCGGGATATTAATTACCGATCATAATGTGCGGGAAACACTCAGTATTGTGGACAGAGCTTATATCCTGGCAAGCGGTGAGGTACTGCTCCATGGCGACAGCAAAAGTATTGCCAACGATCCAGTAGCCAGAAAATATTACCTGGGTGAGAATTTTAAGATGTAGGGGGATAGCAATGCATTTACGGTTATTGGATAAATATGTGCTGAAAGAATTGCTGTATCCTTTTATCTTCGGTGTAGCATCTTTTTCCAGTATCTTTATTGCCAGCAGCTTGCTGTTTAAAATGGTACAGTACATCACGACGTATGGGGCGCCGATTCCGACAGTGGGCCGGCTGTTTCTGTACAGCCTTCCGGAAATTGTCAATTATACATTTCCCATGGCGGTGTTGCTGGCGACGCTGATGGCTTTTGGAAAACTTTCCGGCAACAGCGAGATTGTGGCCATGAAATCTGGTGGCGTCAGTTATTACCGGATTGTAGCACCGGTCATCATTGTCGGTTTTGTAGTCAGTATTTTTTCCATGATCTGGGCGGAAAAAGTGGTGCCGCCTTCCAAGCATGAAGCCAAACGGATCCTGGCTGTGGAAATCCGCGGTAATGTAAAACCTAAAACGCAGGATCACGTAGTCATCAAGACCCTCAGCGGGGATATCCAGCGCATTACGTATGCCCGGACCTTTGACGAAAGCACGGGAATCATGAGTAAAGTTACCATTGAAGAATTCAAGAATGAAAAATTGTTCCGTGTGCAGACCGCGAAAAAGGCTACCTGGAAAGACGACTCCTGGGTATTGGAGAATGGCAATGTTTTTACCGTGAATGACCGGGAGGGTGTTACTGACAAGGCGGCTTTCAACAAGCAGGTGATCCCGCTGAACATAACACCCAGGGAAATCAGCTGGGAACAAAAGAGTATAAACGAAATGACATTGGGGGAACTGCGGGGCTATGTCAAGGTTCTGGAACGCCAGAAACTGCCCAGTTCCGATTTATGGACGGAAATTTATATGCGCTTTGCGATCCCTCTTGCAAGCTTTGTGTTCGCGCTGCTGGGAGCGCCCCTGGGAACCCAGCGGCAGCGCAGCGGTTCTTCTATCGGCATGGGGATCAGCGTAATCGTCATCTTTGTGTATTACGGGATCATGGCTTTTGCCACCGGTCTGGGCAAAGGAGGAGTCATTCCTCCGCTGCTGGCGGCTATGCTGCCGAATATCATCTGCTTTATCGCAGGTATCTTCATGCTGCGCAGAGCAGATTTTTGAGCGGACTGTTTAAATATATTCTTACAGGCTGTTCGGCAATTATTTTTCTATAAAAATTCAGGGAAGGGAACCTCATATGTTTGGTATTCGCTTAATGTTTCTGCTGGCAGTGATGGGAGGCATCATTGCCTTTATTGCAGATAAACTGGGAAGCAAAATAGGAAAAAAGAAACTGAGTGTGTTCGGCCTGCGTCCTCATGACACATCGGTGTTGCTGACTGTCTTGTCCGGCGTGCTGATTTCCCTGTTTTCCGTGGGTATTTTGGCCGTTTCTTCCGAAAGCGCGCGCACGGCGCTGTTCGGTATGGAAAAGCTGCAGAAGGAGTTATTCCGTCTTACGGCAGAAAAAAATAGTGCGGAAGAAGAATACAATAAAGCCATGGTTTCGCTGAAAGAAAAAAACGCGGCTATTGCGGAACTGGATAAAGAGATTCAAAAAGTCAATGAGGATAAAGCGACTGCAGAAGGGAACCTGGCTGCTGCCAACAACAGCCTTAATGAAGTACGGGGACAGTATGAGGCAACACAGGGAGCGTTGGTGAACGCTAAAAATGAAGTGCAGTCCCTGACCGAAGCCCGGAACAAGTTAAATGAGGAGATTAAAGGCCTGAAACAGGAAACGAAAGCGCTGGAGCAGGGCCTGGCTGTTATGCGGGGCGGCCAGATGATGTACGGAAGCGGAGAAATCGTTTTCGTGGGAATACTCCAGGGAGGCCGTTCGGAAGAAGAAAATCTGAAACAGATGAAATGGCTTTTTGAAAGCGCCAATACGTCTGCTATGAACCGCATTGGCCTGGATCCCGGTTCCAAAGCCAGCCTGGTCTGGGTGCCTGAAGAAGAATCTGTTCGGCTCCTGCGTATTTTGGAAAAAGCGAAGGGAAACGTGCTGGTACGCATGCGGTCGCTGGCCAACACCGTGATTGGACAGCCTGTCCTCTGTGCCATGGAAGTGATTCCCAACCGTCTCATCTTCAAAGACGGGGAAAAAATACACCAGAAAGTCATTGATATGAACGGAAAAGAAATGACTCCGGATCAGTCTTTCATGACATTCCTCAAGGAAGTTAATGAGCGTTCGGTAAAGGCAGGGGTACTGCCGGATCCCATGACCGGGAAAGTGGGCAACATGAGTGCGGTCACCATGGTAGAGACCGTTACAAAGATGCAACGTATGGGTGGGAAAATTCTGCTGACGGCTTATGCGGACGGGAACATTACCACGGCCGGTCCGGTACAGTTGCGTCTGCATCTCGCAAGGGCCGCTCATTTGCCGTAAGGGGCTTACATTAAAATTGGACAGGATGCGTGTTTTATACGGTGATAAGCAGAAAGAAGGATATTATCTGGGGATTGATCCGGGGCGGGACAAGACAGGTCTTGCGCTGGTTGACAGGACCGGGGGGATTGTTGCTGTGCAGATAGCCCGCAGCCGGGGCTTCTCCGAGATTTTACCTGTGTTTTTGTTTGACAAACTGCAGGTGACCAATTTCTGGGCCCTGCGCCAAAAATTGCAGGCAGTCGTGCTGGGGAACGGAACCGCCAGTAAAGAGCATAAGCAACAGATAGAGAAGGTTTTGCCGGGGTTTCCTGTGCATGTGGTGGATGAAAAATATTCTACGGAGGAAGCCAGGGCATTGTATTGGGAGCTATTCCCGCCTAAAGGTTGGCGTCGCCTGATCCCTTTAGGACTGCAGGTACCGTCAGAACCGCTGGACGGGTATGCTGCCGTGGTGCAGGTGAGACGATTCCTGCAGCAGGAACAGACAGGCTCTGGCGGAGAGAATACCGTTTAGAAAACAGGTTTCAACAGGTTTGTACGGTAATGATACAGGGGAATGATCGTATGGAGATGGATTTTGCGAAACACTCAATCGAGTCTTTTGTACAGGACCTCAATTCCACGAAACCCATGCCGGGGGGCGGCAGTGCCGCTGCCATCTGCGGGGCAATGGCTGCGGCGCTGGCAGGCATGTCGGCCCACATGACCGCAGGCAAAAAAAAGTATGAGGCCGTGGAAGAAAAGATGCAGGAGATCATCACAGCCACAAAAATACTACAGGAAGAAATGCTGGCCATGGCCCGGGAAGATGCGGACATGTACTCTCTGGTGCTGCAGGCTTATAAGTTGCCAAAAGCTACGGAAGAAGAAGCTGCACAGCGGGCAAAGGCCATTGAAGGAGCCAGTAAGACGGCGGTTGTGGCGTCCTTAAAAGTGACAGGTGCCTGCATCCGGATTATGAAACTGGCTTATACCACTGTAACAGAAGGCAACCAGATGATGGTGACAGACGGTTCGGCTTCGGCATTGCTTGCCCGGGCCTGCCAGCAGGTGGCAGCCTATAACGTACGGATTAACCTGGGAGGCGTAAAAGACAAAACTGTTGTGGCAGAAGCGGAACGGCTACTGAAGAGCCATTTGGCCGAAGGGGACAGGCTGCTGGAAGATGTGCTGAGAGAGGTGGAGGCTCGTTTATAAATTCACATTACAAGCAGGAGAGGTAATGTCTTCATAGCGCTCCGCTAACGCTTCGGGCGTGTTCCGATTCGCATAGCTATGTGTAAAGTACTGTTGCGCAAATTGTTAAATCTTTTTAAAGAACAGTTCCTCGCGCCCCTGCGGGGTGCACGCTTCGCTTAATCAGACGTCCCCGACCCCGGCGGTTGACAGAAACTTAAATTTTTATTATAATTTTTGCTGTACATTACGGAGAGGTGGTCGAGTGGTTTAAGGCTCTGGTCTTGAAAACCAGCGAGGTGCAAGCCTCCGTGGGTTCGAATCCCACCCTCTCCGCCATAACTGAACATAAAAATGCCCCGGCGTGCTTATGCCTGGGGCATTTATGTTATATTGCTTTTATCAGCTCTTCTTTGCTATAATATATGTACTATATATACTAAATTCAAATCTTTTCAGGAGGTATCCATGAAAAATCTGGAACCGAAGATTAAAAAGCTGACTGCGGACATACTGAAGGACTACAGCCAGGGCCGTACCATCGACAAGATGAACACCTTTACAAGTCCTGACATGGATATTGTAGTGGACATTCTGGATAAGCTGCAGAAAATCCTGTTCCCCGGTTACTACCGCAACAAAAATTATCATTTTTATACAGCGGAGAACAACCTGCAGACGCTGATTGAGGACGTGCTCTTCAACCTGACCAAACAGATTTCCATGTACCTGCGTTACCTGCCGGAATTCAGCAACGCTGACTACCGCACCAGTATGGACAGGGCCCAGGAACTTGCTTTGGAGTTTCTGTCCCGCATACCTAAAATCCGGGACCTGGTGGAAACTTCCGTGCAGGCTGAGTTCGACGGGGACCCGGCTGCATTCAATAAAGATGAGATCATTTTCTGCTACCCGGGCATGTACGCTATCATGGTGTTCCGGCTGGCCCATGAGTTTTATAATTTAGGCGTGCCCATGCTGCCCCGCATCATGTCTGAATATGCCCACAGCAAGACCGGCATCGACATCCACCCCGGTGCCACCATCGGACGTTATTTTTTCATTGATCACGGCACCGGCATCGTGGTGGGCGAGACCACCGTCATCGGCGACAACGTGAAGATCTACCAGGGTGTCACCATCGGCGCGCTGTCTACCCGGGGCGGCCAGAACCTGCGCAGCAAGAAGCGTCACCCGACAATTGAGGACAACGTGACCATCTACTCCGGCGCCTCTATTCTGGGCGGCGAAACAATCATTGGTCACGATTCCGTTATCGGCGGCAACACTTTTATCACCATGTCCGTGCCTCCCGGCTCCAACGTGAGCATCAAGAGCCAGGAACTCCACATCAGCAGCAAGGGCAGGCCGGACACCGAAGCAAAGGACCTGGACCAGAGCGCAACTTGGTTTTATACGATATAAACACAATAAACACAATAAACACAACGATTTGAATACAATTTAAAAAAGCAAAAATGAAATCAAAGCTATTTTCTTTCATTTCATCTATACTGGTTTGTACGGTTCTTTTGTTTGGCATTTACTCAAATACCGGATTTACCGAACCGCTGCCTGTAGGCAAAAGCAGCTATCTGTTTGAGGAAAAAACCGGCGTGACCGGTGAACCGATAAAAATCTATACCTACCGGCCTGCAGGATGGCAGCCGGGAAAAGTTATCGTTTTTGTCTTTCACGGTTCGAAGCGGAAAGCGCATAATTATCGTTCCGGGTGGATCAGCCTTGCAGATGAAAACAACCTGCTGATCATCTGCCCGGAGTTTACAAAGATTAAATACCCTGGGTCAACTTACTATAATACAGGTAATGTGATGCACAGGAAAAAGGGCCGCGAAAAACTGCAGCCTAAAGACAGATGGGTTTTCCCGGCGATAGACCGCATCATTCGCGACGTAAAATCAAAAATGGATGCTTATGAAAGTCCGGCAGTAGTTTTTGGTCATTCGGCAGGGGCCCAGTTGCTTCACCGTTATGCGCTTTTGGGCGGAAATACGGATGCCAGCCTGATTATGCCGGCCAATGCCGGTCTGTATACTATGCCGAAGAAGAACATCCCTTTCCCTTACGGTCTTGGCGGAGTTCCTATAAAGAATGCGGAACTGGCGGAAGCTTTTGCGAAACCGGTAGTTGTTTTGCTGGGTGAAGCAGATGTGAAGCCTATCCCTAATCCGCGCAGGATACCCGAGGCAGACAGTCAGGGCCTGAATCGTCTGGCACGAGGTAAGAAATTTTATAGAACAGCAAGAAAAAAGGCGGAAAAATCGGGCGTCCCATTTAACTGGCAAATTATAACAGTACCGGGCGTCGGGCATCAGGGAGCGAAAATGGCCAACACCGCTGTGCAGGTGATCAATGCATATTTTGATTCAAAAACAAAGAAGGACTGGGGTTTTAATACCTCAGTCCTTTTAATATGAAGTAAGGTACCGATTTTAAAGTTGACATCCCCATTTCTTTGTGATATTATACTTAAGTCTGGACGATTCCGTCCGTCCCCAACCGCGCAAGAAGGTCCCGTAAACCGTCACAGCGCGTGACGTACCGTAATTGGCGAGTCTATGATAAGGGAGGTGCAATGCATGTACGCAATTATCAAAACCGGCGGCAAACAGTACAAAGTAGCGGAAGGCGATGTTCTGAACGTAGAAAAGCTGGACGCGGAAAAAGGTGCTGAAGTCGTATTTGATGAAGTTCTGGCTATCGTTAACGATGGCGAAGTAACCGTTGGCAAGCCGTTCATCGACGGCGCTAAAGTTACCGCTACCGTTGAAGAGCAGGGCAAAGGCGAAAAGATTCTGGTTTTCAAATACAGAGCCAAAGTCAACTATCGCAAACGCATGGGTCATCGTCAGCCGTACACTGCTGTTAAGATCAGCGGTATCCAGGGCTAAACGGCAGGGAATGTTCCCGGCGTAACAAAGATGATTACCATTGATTTATACAGGAACCATAAGGGAGAGATCACAGGTTTCCGGTCTCAGGGTCACGCCAGTGACGCGCCGGCCGGGGAAAGCGTGATTTGCGCCTGGGTCTCCGCGGCGACGCAGATGGCTCTTGTAGGTTTGGAACAGCAACTGAAGTATCCCGTGGACTATCAGGTGGATATGGAAAAAGGCGTATTGCAGGTAACGCTGCAGCGAACGCCTGACATAAAAAGCCAGACCCTGCTGGGCAGTATGGAGACCGTACTGTACCAGCTGGCTGAGCAGTGTCCGCAAGATGTTCGAATTCGCGAACATGGAGGTGAAATGAATGTTTAAACTAATTCTGCAATTACATGCACATAAAAAGGGTACCGGTTCTTCCCACAACGGTCGTGACTCCAACGCCCAGCGCCTGGGCACCAAAGCACATGACGGTCAGATCGTAACTGCCGGCAGCATCATCGTGCGCCAGCATGGTACCCGGTTCCATACGGGCAAAAATGTTGGCATCGGCCGTGATTACACCATCTATGCCAAGATCGACGGAAAAGTTCGTTTCGGTCGTCATGGCCGTACCGAGCGCATCATCAGCATCGAGCCCCTGGAAGAAGCTAAAGAAGCGTAAGAAAAGCAGAACCCCGTTCCGGCAGGAGCGGGGTTTTTTGTATCTATTTCTACTTTGGTTGTCTTCCAAGCAACAGCAATCCTATCGGTCTGAATCGTTTTGCCAGTTTGTGAATCACTACTCCTGCAATAAACGATGTCGCCAGTACCAGTAAGTAGAACACCACTACCGGCACCTGGGCAATGGAAAAGCCCATCAGTTCAAACCACTGCAGCCAATAGTACAGGAACAGGGGATGGATCAGGTAGACGATCATAGAGTATTCAGAGAGCACGTCCAGCAACATAGGCCTGTGCTCTGGTTTTATTTCTGTCAGATCAGTATTCTGATTGTAGCATTCTTTTGCAATTTCAGAGGATTGTTCATTCCCTGAGGTGTTAAAATTCTGATTGAAGTTTTCTTCTGCTTCGGCTTCATGACAATCTTCCAGTTTTTCCAGCGCCGCGCTGAAGAACAGCAGCCAGCATACGGTGTAAAGCAATCCTTCCGGTGTCAGTTGCGTCATATATTTGGCAGGGATGTCTTCCAACGGGATGCCTGCCAGTACGTACTGCCTGAACTTCCAAACCAGCACAGCACAGGATAAAAGAAACACACCCAGGCTGGAGGTGAAATGACATTGCAGCCAGCTGCGAAATTTTTTTTCGTGAATGGCGCAGACGCCGCCCAGTACGAAAATGAAACCGTAGAACAAGGGAAGGTAATTCATCCGCTCGTTTAAAAGACGGATGATCATGGCGTGACCCTGGGTCCAGGGTGGATAGTTCCAATAGGTGGCGCTCCATTGGTATAACAGAACTTGCAGGGCTGCAAGAACAGCCAGCGAAGCAGTAATTCCTGCAAAAGACTTTTCGCTTACCCATTTTACCAGCCAGCGCCAGAAGGGCATAGAGAAATAAAAATACAGCAGGATCACCATAAAATAAATGTGGTAACAGCCCTCGCCCAGCAAAAATTTTACAATTAGTACGGAAACGGAAAAACTCCGGTCCGGCCGGTACATATCCTCCCATTGCCACATGGCAATGTAAAAGAACGACCAGACGAAATAGGGCAGGCCTACCGTGACCAGGTGTTTTTTTATGAAATCGAAGTAATGGAAGGATTTGTGTAGCGCGTCATTGCAGAATTGCCCGTAACCGGAAATGAAAAAGAAAACTGGAACGGCAAAGCGGCTGAAGACCTGGAACAGGAGAAACAAGTCCAGGCGCGGCGTAGAGGAGGCAAACACAAAGGGCCCGATGTGGATACCGATGACTCCCAGCATAGCCAGGGCGCGCAGACGGTCGACTACAGTATTGCGGTTTGACATAAGAAACCTCTGAAATATAGTATACATTTATCATACCATTGCTGTTGGAAGTAATCAAGACACAAAAAAGTAACCGTCCAAAGGCAGCGGTTACTTTTAAAAATATAGCCTTTCAATAAATGAAACAGCCCCGGCCGCATGACCGGGGCTTAAATCTTTATTCAGGGTTGCGTTTTTATCCCTCAATTGCAATATACTTCTTGCTCTCCACAGCGTTAGGATCCTTTTTGGGGATATTCAGCTTCAGTACGCCATCTTCGAACTTCGCCTTAATATCCTCCTCTCTAACCGTATTGCCTACATAGAAGCTGCGGGTGCAGGAGCCGCTGTAACGCTCCTGACGGATGTATTTGCCCTCTTCGTTCTTTTCGTCCTTATCGAGGGATTTGCTGGCAGTAATGGACAGATATCCGTTGTCCAGCTGTACCTGGATGCCTTCCTTCTTGAAGCCCGGCAGGTCGATGATCACATCGAAGCTGTCTTTGTTTTCTTTGATGTCGGTCTTCATGATGTGGGATGCATGCTTGCCATACAGCGGTGAACGGTTTTTGCCGAAGAAAGCAGTCGGGTTCATCAGCCCGCTGTCATTCATCCAGTCGTCAAATAAGTTTTCTCCAAAAATGCTCGGTAACATCATAACTCATTCCTCCATTCGTTAAGGAAGCGGCGGTTGTGCCGCAACCTTATTATAATAATTAAAATGTTGATCAGGTTGGGAAACAACGGAATTAATTACTGACTTTTTGACTTTTAGTTCTTAAATAAAAGGCCTTGCGGCCGGATCATTTTTGAACCAAAGTCTTCTGGAAAAGGCCTTGCAGCCAGTTCCTCAATAGTTCCTTCCTTGTTTCTGTACATACTATACCACATTTTGTTAGCACTGTCAATAGTCGAGTGCTAATATTTTAAAAATTTTTTACTTAACTTACTGCAATACTCATTTTCTTTTTAAAAATCGTATAAATAAATAGGAAAAGAGTGTGGCTTTTATTTTAATTTGGTGTATAATATAAAATTGAACAAGTATAAGTTTCATTTGCCTATACCGCGTTCAGCTGACAAGATGGGAAAACGCTTCCATTCGGCTGCTTCCCTATCTATTATTCGTTTTCCGGTGCCATCATGTATGAAACTTTCATCAGGGGACATACAGGAGCGGTTCGGAACAGGGCAGGACGGCTTTCATCAGGCTGTTGGCTGCCCTCTGCGGAACTCCGTCCGTCCGGTCTGCTGTGGGATAAAAACAGCAGGCGACAGGTCGGTTCGGCGTTTCCTTATGTTTTATATATGAGGTGTACCTATGACTGACAATGTAACCCTGCGACCCGGCGGCGCCGCGCAGGGCCTGTCATCCGTTACGGATGGGGCGAACGCGGCCTCCGGTTACAAAGTGGGGATCGACATCGGTTCTACTACGATCAAGGTCGTAGTACTGGACGCGGAGGAAAAACCGGTGTACAAGAAATACGCCAGGCATTTTTCCGATATTCCCACGGCCCTGGTCACCAACCTGACCGAACTGCGGGATGTTCTGGTTTCCCTGAACGGCGTCCCGGCGGAGGACCCCCTCCGCAACGTGCGTTTCCGCTTCGCCCTGACGGGCTCGGCGGGCATGGGCATCGCCCAGCGGCTGCAGCTGCCTTTCGTACAGGAAGTCATCGCGGCGGCTACGGCGGTGAAGAAGCTGATCCCCCAGACCGACACCATGGTGGAGCTGGGCGGGGAAGACGCCAAGATCATGTACTTCGGCTCCGCACCGGAAGAACGGATGAACGGCGTCTGCGCCGGCGGCACCGGCGCCTTCATCGACCACATGGCGGCTCTCCTGAACACAGACGCCAAGGGCCTCAACGACATGGCGGCCAACGCGAAACGCATCTATACCATCGCCTCCCGCTGCGGCGTGTTTGCCAAAACGGACATCCAGGCTTTGATGAACGACGGCGCGTCCAAGGAGGACATCGCCAAGTCCATCCTCCAGGCGGTGGTGAACCAGACCATCGGCAACCTGGCCCAGGGCCGGGAGATCGCCGGTAACGTAGCCTTTCTGGGCGGCCCCCTGTACTTTCTGCCCGAACTGAAAAAACGCTTTGTGGAAACCCTGAAGATGGATCCGGAAAAAGTGGTCAGCGTGGAAGACGCGGCCTATTTCGTAGCTATCGGCGCGGCCCTTTCCGAAGAGGCCAAGGAACTGGAATTCAAGGACCTCATCGCCAACCTGGACAAGGCGGAAGCCGGTCACGGCATCACCCGGGACGAACGGCTGGCCCTCTTCCGCAGCTCGGGGGAATACGAAGCTTTCCTGGCACGCCACGACAAGGACAAAGTGAAGCGGGGAGACCTGGCTTCCTATAAGGGCCCAATTTATGTGGGCATCGACGCCGGTTCCACCACAACCAAGATCGTGGCCATCGGCAGCGACAAGGAAATCTTATACACGGATTACGGCAGCAACCAGGGCTCGCCCCTGAAGATCATCATCAAAGAACTCACCGGCCTCTACGACGCCATGCCGGAGACTGCCTGGATCGCCGGCAGCCTCACCACCGGCTACGGGGAGAACATCGTGAAGGCGGCCATGCACGCCGACGCGGGGGAAGTGGAGACTTTCGCCCATTACCGGGCGGCCTACGAATTCTGCCCGGAGGTCACCTGCGTGCTGGACATCGGCGGCCAGGACATGAAGTGCTTCCAGATCCATAACGGCAACATCGGAAAAATTACATTGAACGAAGCCTGTTCCGCAGGCTGCGGCTCTTTTATCGAAAACTTTGCCCAGGGCCTGGGCATGACCGCGGCGGAATTCGCGGACAAGGCCATGGACAGCAAGACCCCGGTGGACCTGGGTACCCGCTGCACTGTGTTCATGAACTCCCGGGTGAAGCAGGCCCAGAAGGAAGGGGCGCCCCTGGCGGACATCTCCGCGGGCATCGGCCTTTCTGTCATTAAAAACGCCCTGTTCAAGGTCATGCAGTTAAAAGATACCAACGAACTGGGCGACCATATCGTGGTGCAGGGCGGCACGTTCTATAACAACGCCGTGCTACGGAACATGGAAAAGCTGTTGAACAAGGACGTTATCCGTCCGGACATCGCCGGCCTCATGGGGGCTTACGGAGCCGCCATCCTTTCGCTGGAACAGAGGTCAAAAGAACTGGCGGAGGAAGCCGCGGCAGCCAAAAACGACGGCGCGCTGTCAAATGCAACGCCCATCCGCCGTTCCACCCTGCTGCCCAAAGAACAGCTGGAAAAATTCACCGTCACCACCAAGTCCTACCGCTGCAACGGCTGCGGCAACCACTGTCTGGTGACCATGCAGACCTTCCCCGACGGGGGCCGCTATTTTACTGGCAACCGCTGCGAACGGGGCGAGGGCAAACCGAAAAACACCAACAAAGCGCCTAACATTTACGAATATAAATACCAGCGGCTCTTCAATTACCCCAACGTGATCGAGGCCGCTGCTGCCCGGTACGCCGCAACGCAGAAGGCCAACACCCCGGCGGCTGCCCAAAACCAAAAGACAGCTGCCCCAAGCGGCGCCAAAACCGCTGCCCGGAAACCGCGGCCGGCAGCTCCCCGGGGCCGCATCGGCATCCCCCGGGTGCTGAACATGTACGAGGACTTCCCCTTCTGGGCCGTCTTTTTCGGCAAACTGGGCTACGAAGTGGTGATCTCGGGGAAATCCACCCCCATGATCTACTACAAAGGCATGTCCACCATTCCCTCGGACTCCCTGTGCTACCCGGCCAAGCTGGTCCACGGCCACATCATGGACCTGGTAGAAACGGGCGTGAAGAAGATTTTCTACCCCTGCATGCCCTACAACATGGAAGACGACGTGAACCGCACCGGCAACCATTACAACTGCCCGGTGGTGGCTTCCTACGCGGAGAATATCCGCAACAACATGGACGTGCTCCGCAACGAGAACATCAAGTTTATGGAGCCCTTCCTGCCTATCAACGACCCGAAGAAGATGCTGCAGCGCCTGACGGAAGCCTTTGCCTCCGAAGGCATTAAGCAGAGCGAGCTGAAAGAGGCCATGGAAGCCGGATACAAGGAACTGGAGCAGTACCGGGAAGACGTGCGGCAAAAAGGCAAGGAAATTTTAGAGACCGCGAAAGAAAAGAATCTGCCGGTGATCCTGCTGGTGGGCCGTCCCTACCATCTGGACCCGGAGATCAACCACGGCATCCCGGAGATGATCCAGTCCTACAACCTGGCCATCGTCTCGGAAGATTCCGTCTACCATATGGACACGCCCAAAGACGAGCTGTCCATCGTGAACCAGTGGAGCTACCACGCCCGGCTGTACCATGCGGCCAGCTTCGCGGCGGCCCATCGGTCGATCAATCTGATCCAGCTCAGCTCTTTCGGCTGCGGACTGGACGCCATCACCACCAACCAGGTGCGGGAGATCACGGAAGGCCACCAGCGCCTCTACACCATGATCAAGCTGGATGAAGTCAGCAACCTGGGCGCGGCGCGGATCAGATTACGTTCCTTATTGGCGGTGCTGAGCCGGCGGCATGTACCGGACTACCAGCCCATCATCATGGCGGAGCGTCCGCATTTTACCCACGACTGCAAAGAGACCCATACCATTTTGGCTCCCCAGATGGCGCCCATCCACTTCAACCTGGTCAGCCACGTGCTGAACCGCTACGGCTACAAAGTGGTGATCCCGGAAACTCCCAAGGAAGATTCCATCAACCTGGGCCTCCAGTACGTGCAGAACGATATGTGCTATCCGGCCATCGTGGTCATCGGCCAGATGCTGCAGGCCCTCAAGAGCGGAAAATACGACCCCAACAACACCAGCATCGTGCTGTTCCAGACCTGCGGCGCCTGCCGGGCCACCAACTACCTGAACCTGATGCGGCGCGCCCTGCGGAACGCGGGCTATCCCCAGGTGCCGGCCTTTGCCTGCTGGGGCCTGGAGCAGGACGCTTTCCGGCTGAACCCGGGCGGTTTTAAGGACGTGGCGAAAGCCGTCGTCTACGGAGACCTGCTGCAGAATGTCACTAACCGGATGCGCCCCTATGAGCTGATTCCCGGTTCCACGGACAAACTTTTTGAAAAATGGATGAAACGGGTGAAGGATGAGCTGGATCACGGCAACTTCCTGAAATACCGCCAGACCATTCAGGAACTGGTGAAAGAATTCGATGCCATCCCCCTGATCCCCAACCTGTGGAAGCCCAGGGTGGGCGTAGTGGGCGAAATTCTGGTGGAATACCATCCGGTGGCCAACAACCACCTGGAAGAAGTGTTGGCCCGGGAAGGGGCGGAAGTGGTCATGCCGGAACTGGCGAACTTCCTGTTGTACATGGCCTTCGACGGCATCACACGGCACGATATTCTGGACGGCAGCTGGCTGAACAAGGTGGGCGCCCAGATGTTCATCAGGGTGGCGGACTTCTTTATGGATCCTATGCGCAAGGCTTTGGCCCGTTCCAAACATTTTACGGCACCCATGTCCATTTATAAGGTGGCAGAACTGGCGGCGCAGCATGTATCCCTGGGCAATATGGCCGGGGAAGGCTGGCTGCTTCCCGGCGAAATGACCAAGCTCATGGAAGAGGGCGTGCGGAACGTGGTATGCCTGCAGCCCTGGGCCTGCCTGCCCAACCATATTTTAGGCAAGGGCGTGTTCCGGGAGATCCGGCGCACCTATGAGGATGCCAACCTGGTGGCCATGGACTGCGACGCCGGCGCTTCTGAAGTGAATCAGTTGAACCGGCTGAAGCTGATGCTGAGCGTGGCAAAGGAGAAGTGTCCGGAAGGGATGAACTTAGCGGTGCCGGCGGAAACGGCGGAAAATAATTTGGCGTAAAGTTATCACTTCTGCCACGGGAATGTCATAGTTTTCGAGTAATCTCTATACAAGTCAAAGTGATCATTTTCTTTTACAGTTAAATGCCTGCGTCGCTTTGCGGCGCGGTGCTTATACAGGTTTTGAGACAGGAGGGATTACCATGAAGAAGACAGCGATGGCTACTGTGGCGTTACTTTTGATGGGCGCGGCGTTCAGCGCGGCGGCGCTGGCGGCGCCTGTGGGTACCACGCCGGGGGTCAGGATGACGGAGAGCCACCGCGTCCATGTGAACCCCGGAGCGCGGTTGCAGACGCCGGTTCATAACCGGGTGCACATGACGCCTATACACAGTGTGTCCGGTCCTGCGGGCGGGCGTATGTCCTCGTACCGCCCGGCTCCCGTGTCCGGCAGGGTAATCGTGCGGCCTTCGTTACCGTTGCCCCGCCCCGTTGGCGCCGGGCCGGTTACTACAGTGGCCACTACTGGCGGCCTTACGGTTACGGCACCATCGTGGTCGGCTATCCGGCTGGTTATTATGGTTATTCTGTAGCTTATCCCGTGGCCTATTGCGGGTATCCTTACTACGGGTATGGGCCGGCGGTACGGATCAGTGTGCGGTTATAAATAAGTATTAATCTGAGGAAATAGTAATCATAAAAAGCTGCATAAATACAATGCCATAAATAATTGATAACAAACGGCAGGAACAACCTATAATGGGAGCATATTGATATGTTCCCATTATCACAAAATCCTGCTGTTTTTTCTTTACTTTTTGCCACTTACCCTTTACAATAGGAAAAAGTACTGGTTTAATGTTATTGGATATAGAGGTAAATGCCGATTTGGCAATGCCGGGTTTGAAAGGGAATATGATGGAATTGACTGTGTTTATGAAACATCTGCAAATATACCGTGCCCCCCGGGTTTTTAATCCCTGGCGGGAATATGAACCGGGGCTGGACATTGGGCCGGAGGCGCCGGAAATCCGCTACCAGAATCTGCAACGCTATTTAGAACTTCGTTTACAGGCTCACTATCTGTTTATTGCGGAAGGGCTGGGCTATCAGGGAGGCCGTTTTTCCGGAATGGCCATGACCAGCGAGCGTATTCTGCTGGGTCATCATCCCGAGGTGCGTCCGGAAGAGGTGCTGGGGGAGTGGCATTACCGACGCACCAGCAACCCGGATTCCCCCTTGTTGAAGGGAACGCAAAAGACCCTGGGCTTCAACGAACCAACGGCGACAGTCATGTGGGGCAGTCTGCACCGCCATCATCTGGGCACCTTTGACGCAGTGCTGTGGAACATCTTTCCCTTTCACCCCCACAAAGAGGAAGGCCTGCTTACCAACCGTACCCCCGACGGCAACGAACTAAATGTAGGCATCGTGTACGCCAAACAGCTGTTGGAACTGCTGCCCAACGCACAGGTGGTGGCCATCGGGCAAAAGTCAGCATGTACCCTGCAGAAATTCGGTGTCCCCTGCCGCTGCGTACCGCACCCCTCCATGGGCGGAGCGAATCGTTTTAAGGCGGCGATAGCGGAGTTGTTTAATTGTTGAGAGTAAAGCATAATACATGCAGTAAACTATACAGGCAGGAAAAGACAAGAGCAAACTGTAGGAAACGATTGCGAAATTTTATGAGATGAAATGAGCCGTAATGGCGAGACTGTCTGAGGGCGGAGCCCGAGTTTCGAAGCCATAGGCGAATGAATCCATAAAATAGCAATCGTTGACGTGTTTGCGATGTCTTTTCCTGACAGTATAATTCCTGTTGGGAGAAGTAACATGATAAAAAACACTAACAGTGAAATACAACAACAAAATGCGATGTCGCTGCCCCCCATGACCAAAAACCAGGTCATGGACCTTGCCATGGACATGGGCAAGATCCTGCTGAAGAGCGGCGCTGAAACCAGCCGGGTGGAAGACACCATGATGCGCTTCTGCCGCAGCTACGGCTACTACGACCTGAACGTCTTCTGCACCCCCACCGTCATCATCCTGGGGGACGAAAGCCCCCGAGGCAAAAGCCGTGTCTTCCGGGTGCGCTGGAGAGCCACGGATCTGGGGCTGATTATGGACGTTAATCAGCTTTCTTACAATTTCCGTAACTGGAATATGGGTTATGTGGAAATCAAACGCTGGCTGCAGGAACGCCTCGCGCAGTCGCATCCCTACGGCAACGGGGTAGTCTGCGTGGCTTCCGGTTTAGGCAGCGCCTGCTTTGCCATGCTGCTGGGCTCGGCCAGCATCTACAATTTTGCGGCAGCCTTTCTCACCGGTTTCATTGCCATGACCCTGCTGAAGATGGTGAATAACTTCCACCCCACGCCCTTCTGGGAAAACTTTCTTGCCGGCTTTGCCATCGGCATCGTGGCCCAGACCTGCTGCCTGGTAAGTCCCTACTGTACCATGGAAAACATAACGGTAGGTGCGCTGATGCCCTTTCTGCCGGGGCTGGCCTTTACCAACGGTGTCCGGGACTACATGGCGGGGGACCTGCTCAGCGGCAACAGCCGCATTGCGGAAGCAGGCCTGTTCGCCCTGTCCATCGCCATCGGGCTGGCGTTTGCGTTGAAGGTCTGGACCTGGGGAGGCCTGCCATGATGATGCACTATTTGCAGGCCTTTGTCTTTGCCTTTTTGGCTACGGTGGCTTTCGGCGTCCTGTTCCAGGGGCCGAAACGGATCTTGTGGCGCAGCGGCCTCATCGGCGGTTTGGGCTGGGTGGTCTTTATCGGCCTGAAAGAGCTTTTTTCCGTTCATTCCTTCTCCGCCAACTTCCTGGCCACAGTGCTCATTGCCCTGGTCAGCGAAATCTTTGCCCGTATCTGGAAAGAGCCGGTGACGGTCTTCGAGATCCCCGCCATCATCCCACTGGTGCCCGGCTTTGGCATGTACAGAGGCATGAATTACATTTTACAGAATTATGTCAGCTACGGCAACGAAGTACTGCTGGGAGCGGCAGTGGACGCCTGCGCCATTGCCCTGGGTATCATGATGGTGTCCGGCGTCTTCCGGGCCCTGAAGACCGGCAGCGATATGGCCAGCCAGCGCCAGCAGGATTTACTGGGGACTGACATAGCCTCGGATTTGTATGTATCAGATCCGGAGGACGAGGACTAAAGTTCAAATGAAAGGTTCAGGGAAAGACAAAAGCAAACTATAGGAAACGATTGCGAGATTTAATTGAGCGTTGACCGGGCAACCCGTGAGGGTCCCAGTCTGACGATATCGAGCAACGCGAAGCTTGCTGAGCGTGCGCAGTGAGGAAGTGGGAGGCGGGTTGCCCGCAACGCGACTTCGAGTTTCGAAGCCACAGGCGAATGAATCCATAAAATAGCAATCGGTTCCGTGTTTGCGATGTCTTTTTCTGAACTTCTACTTATTACATAAAAAAACTCCGGCAACTGCCGGAGTTTTTTTGCAATATTATTTTCCCGTCTTCAACTCGGTCCAGCAACGGTCATACAGCTCGATAGCGTCACCCACATCATCCGTCCACTCGGAATTGCCGATGTAATCCTTGGCGGTCTTCAGGATGGGATCATTCTTGAACTCCTCGCTGTGGAAAGGAATCGCTGCCAGATTCGGGTCATTGTAACCGATGTACTCGTAATTCTTGGCACTGACCTTGGGCTCATACAGATAGTTGATGAACTGTTGTGCCAGTTCCTTGTTTTTGGCCCCCTTGGGAATCGCGAAGCAGTCCGCCCAGATGCCGGTGCCTTCCTTGGGAACGATAAAGTCAATATTCTTGTTTTCCTTATTGCTGAAGTAAGCGTCGCCGCTCCACATGGTGCCGATCCAGGCCTCTTCCGCGATGAACTTCTGCTTGATGGTGTCCGTGTCATAAGCCAGCAGGTTGGGAGAAAGGGCCTTCAGGTCTTTCATGCAGACTGCCAGGTGGTTTTTGTCCACACTGTTCAGGGGATAACCGTTCATCTTCATGGCAAAGCTGATGACCTCCCGTACGTCGTTCAGCAGCACCACGCGGCCCTTGTAAGCCGGGTTCCACAGGTCACGCCAGGAAGTAGGCGGCGTCTTCACATATTTTTTATTGTAAGCGATGCCGGTGATGCCCCAGGAATACACAACAGAATGGGTTCCGGTGGGATCATAGGCAGGCGCCTGTAAATCTTTGATCAGGTTTTTGGTATTGGGCATCTTGCTCAGGTCCAGTTCTTCCAGCAGCTTGAGCTTCAGCATGGTAGTCACCATGTAATCGCTCGGCTGGATCACGTCATAGCGTGAGCCGCCGGCCTGAATCTTGGCCAGGAGTTCTTCGTTGTTGGCGAATACGTCATAATTGATCTTGCAGTTAAATTTCTTTTCGAAATCTGCCAGAACCTCGGGGTCAAAATTGTCAGCCCAGCTGAACAGGTTAAGTATCTGCTTCCCGTCTGCGGTTTTTGCAGGTTCGGCCGGCTTGGCGGGCTGTTCCTTTTTCGCAGGCTCCGCCGGTTTTTCAGTTTTCTTTTCCGGTCCGCCGCAGGCAGTCAGGATCAGTACCAGTGAACAGAACAACAGAACAAGAATTTTTTTCATTTTATAAAAACTCCTCCTTTTCTCCATACTGGCAGCCTGAACCGCACCACCAGTAAGCCAGTTTACATACCTAATATATTATAACATACTTTACCTTTACTGTGAAAATTTTTTCTTGTTAAGTATGAGGTTTGGAAAAAGGCATGAGCAATCGTTGACGTGTTTGCGATGCCTTTTCCCGAACCTCTACTTATTACATAAAAAAACTCCGGCAACTGCCGGAGTTTTTTTGCAATATTATTTACCTGTCTTCAATTCTGTCCAGTACTTATCGTACATAGTGATTGCATTCCCGATGTCATGCAGCCATTCGCCCTTGTCGCTCTGGGCGTTGGCATTCTTCAGGATCGGGTTCTCCACGATTTCTTTTTTCTGCATGGGGATCGCCTTGGCATTGGCGTTCGGCACACGGATGTAGTCGAAGTTCCGGGCGCTTACTTTCGGATCATAGATGTAGTTCAGGAACTTCATGGCCAGTTCCTTGTTCTTGGCGCCTTTAGGAATAGCCATGTTGTCGGCCCAGATCAGGGTGCCTTCCTTGGGCACGCAGAACTGGATGTTGGGATTATCAAAGTTGCAGAAAGAGGCGTCGCCGCTCCACATGTGGGCGATCCAGGCTTCTTCCGCGATCATCTTCTGCTTGTTGTTTTCCGTGTCGTAGGCCAGCACGTTGGTGTTCAGTTTCTTCAGCTC